>DJFA01000042.1:5043-10649 GCA_002431975.1 Ruminococcus sp. UBA5884 | reverse complement strand
TTTAACCATAATCCGGCGGGCGAACAAAGTTCGCCCCTACAAATAACAACCCATCGAATTGGCGTTGATTTACTAAAATTTCACTCCTCTGTATATCTGTTAAGGCATGATATTACTGATACAGGATTTGCAGCATTCATAATTCTGTATCTGCCGAGTTTTCTTGCTGAATTTGCAGATATCTGAACCATACCGAATTCAGCCATATTTCTCATAAGTTCATAGGCTTCCGAAAATGTTTCAAGAGTAACCGCAGTCATAACTATCCGCACTGTCTGTTCAAGGCTGCATATATATTCAAGAATCTGCCTTAATTCTCCGTCCGAACCGCCTATGAAAACGGTATCAGGTACAGGAAGCTGCGGTATTTTTTCAGCGGCATTTCCTTCTGTTATCTTCATATTGTACAGTGAAAACTTTTTCTTGTTTTTTTCAAGGATTTCAACTGCCTGTTTATTTTTTTCAATGGAATAAACTGTTCCATGATTGCAGAATCTTGCACATTCAACGGATATACTGCCTGTTCCTGCACCGATATCCCATACAGTCATATCAGAACGAAGCTTCATTTTCATAAGAATAACTGCTCTTATCTCCTCTTTTGTCATAGGAGATGAATTTCTTATAAAATCGCTGTCATCAAGGAGAAATTTATCATATCTGACTGACGGAGAACTGTTTTTCACTATTGCCACGCATAAAGGCGGATATGATTTTCCTGAAATATCAGACGGTTTTCCTCTGTCGGTTATCTCATCAGGATATGTGAGATTTGCTCCCACGCATATTTCAACATTATCAACATCATTTTCAAGCAGAATATCAGCTATATATGAGGGATTGTTTTCAGCCGAACATAAGAAAAACACACATTCATTTCTTACAGCGGCATCAAGTATCTTTTCAGGACTGATATATCTGCCGTGAACGCTCATTATAACAGCATTTTCCATTGTAATTCCGAATTTTGCACCTGCCGTCTGCAATGAACCTACTGACGGGATTATTTCAAACGGAATATCCGGCTCACAGTTTTTAAAAGTACGGCAGAAGCTGTACATCAAAGGGTCGCCTGAAACTATAACTGTCACAGAACCTTTTTCAAGCAGTTGTTTTATAAGCTTTACAGTATTTTCAATACTTCCGAACGGATAAAATTTTTTTCTGTCAGCAAATTCCGCAAAACGCTTTCCGGCAATGATATAATCAGAATTTTTTATTTTTTCGGCTGTTACAGGAAGCATATATTCAGGATTGCCGCTTCCTCCTCCTGCGATTGTCAGTTTATTCATCTCTGCACCATTCCTCTGCAATTTTTCTGAAATTATCAGTTTCAGCAATGATATTTCCTTTGCGGTCGATAAATGCAACAGCAACACTGGCATTTTTATGAACTCTTTTAAGGCATTTTTCAGCCGCCTTTTCAACGATATTCTTCCACACATATCCAAGATTATATTTTTCAAGGATTTTCATTGAAGCATCAGTAGTAGCACATTCATAAAGTTCATGTATTATCTCACATGAAGCACCTGCAAGAGCCGCATGAGTGCATATTATTTCATTTCTGCCGTCAGCCACATGACTGTGTGTATTCATTATATCGCCTGCAAGCTTTACAAATTTTCCGGTCTGACCGTATATCAGAATATTTTCAGCTCCGAGAGCTTCTGCATTGTCAAGCATAAATCCTATATAGTTGCTGCACTGAACTATACAGCCTCCATATGGAAATTCTCTTTTCAGATATTTTTCGCCCTCATTTCCGGCAGTAAAAGCTATTGATGAGCGTCCCTGATTAATATACATCTGAAGTTCAAGCAGCAGTGAATCTTTTATTGCTTCCTCACTCATAGGGCGGACTATTCCGGTAGTTCCGAGAATTGATATCCCGTTTTCTATTCCAAGCCGTCCATTGAAAGTTTTTTCAGCCAGTTTTCTGCCGTTTTTAACTGACAATGTAACACAGGCACTTTTTTCACCGATAATTTTCCTGAGTTCATGTTCAATCATTTTTCTTGGAACAGGATTTATTGCAGGTTCTCCGACCGGAATTTTAAGGCCTTCCTTTGTAACAATGCCTATTCCCTCACCGCCTCTGAACAGTATATCTCCGCTGAAATCATAAATATCAACATCAGCTTCAACCATACAGCCGTTTGTTATATCAGGGTCATCACCTGAATCTTTTATTACTCCACATCTCATATTGTCAAGCTGCTGTATTTCAAGACAGAGAACTTTTCCGCAAGGCGTATCAATACTTATATATTCAGGGCATTTCCCTGATGTTTTCCACAATGCACAGGCATATGCGGCAGCTGCGGCACATGAACCGGTAGTATATCCCTCTCTCATCTTTTAGCCGCCATATATGATATTGCATTGACAATTGCAGCAGCAATATTGCTTCCGCCTTTTCTGCCTCTTGCGATTATATACGGAACATCACAGGTTCTGAAAAGCTCCTTTGATTCAATGACATTCACAAATCCCACAGGAACGCCGATAACAAGCTCCGGTCTGATTTTTTTCTCCTCAATGAGTTCATAAAGTCTTATAAGGGCTGTAGGAGCATTTCCGATTGCAAATATTTTATTCTGCGGATTAAGAGAGGCTTTTTCCATGCATACGGCAGAACGTGTTATCCCACGTTTCTGAGCCTCCTGTGCAACATCGGGATTATCTATATAGCAGTCAGCTTCCGTGCCGAACTGAGCGAGTACTCTTTTATTTATCCCTGAAAACGCCATTCTTGTATCAGTAATTATCCTGCATCCTGATTTTATGGCTTCAATGCCTTTTTCAACGGCATGAGGACTGAATTCAAGATTATCAGCATAGTCAAAATCCGCTGATGTGTGGATAACACGCTTTATAACAGGTTCTTCAAGCGGATTGAAACGTCTTTCCCCGAGAATTTCGCCTATGATTTCAAATGATTTTCTTTCAATATCCATAGGTTTTATAATTTCAATATTCATAATTTCAAAGCCCCTCATTCAGTATTTTATATATTCTGTCCATATCAAGAGCCTTTCTGAGTTCATCAGCAAGAATATCATATTGTTTTTCCTTGTATTCTTTAAGACTGAAATCAGGTATTTTGCTGTCAATGCCTTTTTTATCAAGAACAGCTGAAATAATTCTGCGGACAAATTCCTCATTGTCAAATATTCCATGAAGATATGAACCGAATACTGTTGAATCAGCATTTCTGAAACCGTCAGTTCTTCCATCATCAAGAACTGTAAACGGAACAGCATTTTCACCGCATTTTTTAGTTGTTCCCATATGAATCTCATATCCTCTGACATGAATTTCTGATATATCTCTGAAAATTCCGTCAACATCAAGAATTTTCCCCTCTGCAAGAGAACGTTTTTTACTGTTTTCAAAGACTGTTTCAGTATCAAGCAGACCTGTTCCACTGAGTGAGCCGCCGTTTTCAGCATTGCATGGGTCAGAAATTTTTCTGCCAAGCATCTGGAATCCACCGCATATCCCGAATATCGGGATTTTCTTACTGTTCTTCTTGAGAATCATAGCTTCCAGACCGCTTTGTCTGAGCCACAAAAGGTCAGCCATAGTATTTTTTGTTCCCGGAATAATTATCAAATCAGGGTCGCCGAGTTCATGAGCCTGTGAAACATATCTTACTGAAACTCCGTCAATTATTCCGAATACATTGAAATCCGTGAAATTTGATATATGCGGAAGTCTTATAACTGCAATATCTGCATTTTTGCCGCTGTTTCTGCTTAAAAGCCTTTCAGAAAGGCTGTCCTCATCATCAATATCAGTTTGAATATATGGAACTGTACCAAGCACCGGTTTTGATGTAAGTTTTTCTATCATATCAAGACCGCTTTTAAGAATACTGATATCTCCACGGAATTTATTTATTATAAGTCCCTTTATCATGGATTTTTCATAATCGTCCATAAGCTCCACCGTTCCGTAAAGAGAGGCAAATACTCCTCCCCTGTCTATATCTCCTACAAGCAGAACCGGAGAATGTGACATTTTAGCCATGCCCATATTTACAATATCAACGGATTTAAGATTTATTTCCGCCGGACTTCCCGCACCTTCAAGAACTATTATATCATAATCTTCTGCAAGAGAATTATAATCATTCATTATATACGGTATAAAATCGGTCTTATGCCTGTAATATTCGGCTGCATTCATATTTGCACGAACCTCTCCGTTTACTATTACCTGAGAACCTTTTTCGCTGACAGGCTTTAAAAGTATCGGATTCATGCGTATATCAGGCATTATTCCGGCTGCCTCTGCCTGCATAGCCTGAGCTCTGCCTATTTCAAGACCATCAGCTGTAACATATGAATTAAGAGCCATATTCTGAGCCTTGAAAGGAGCTGTTTTATAGCCGTCCTGTCTGAATATCCTGCAAAGACCGGCTGTAATAAAGCTCTTTCCGGCTGATGACATAGTTCCTGCAATCATTATTGATTTAGCTTTCATAATATCTCCTTCAATGCTTCAAGCAGTATTTTATTTTCATCATGCTTTTTTACTGCAATCCTGTAATACCCTTCTGAAAGACCTGTATAATCCGAACAATCCCTTATCAGAATTCCCTTTTCAAGCAGTTTTTCATAAATATCAGTATTATTTCTGCTGTGAAAAAATATATAGTCCGCCGATGGTCTGAAAACCTCCAGTCCGATTTTTTTCAGTTCATTGTACATAAATTCACGTTCATCTGCAAGATATGAAATAAATCTGTTTCTGTATTCAGAATCATCAAACATTGCAGCTCCTGCGGCGGCAGCCATTGAATTTACCGGCCACGGCTGACCGGATTTTCTTGTTTTCTCAACAAGTTCCTTATCGGAACTTATCCCATAGCCGAGCCTTAACCCCGGCACTGCATACATTTTTGTCATTGATTTTAAGATAAATATATTGCTGTACTTTCTGATATATCTGAAAACAGAGTATTTCTGCGGATTATCCGTCATATCAATAAAACATTCATCAGCAAATACAAGTATATTGTTTTCATATGCCTTATGAATGATTTCAGAAAGCAGATTTTCATCTGTAAGCTGTCCTGTCGGATTATTGGGAATGCAGAGGATTATCATATCAATATCGCTTTTCAGCATATCAAGGATATCATAATTTATTCTGAAATTATCATGATTTATAAAATAATTTACTATTTCACAGCCTGACTGACTGAGTGCTTCATGATATTCAGCAAATGACGGAACCGGAACAACTGCTTTATGAGGCTTTACTGCGTTTGTAAGCCTGAATATTATATCTGCTCCGCCGTTGCCGAAAACGATATTTTCAGGTTCTGTTCCGTGAAAATCAGCTGCTTTGCGTCTTATATCCATGCATAAAGGGTCTGGATAGCAGTTTATATTGTCAACTGAATTATAAAGTGCTTTTCTGACATTTTCTGAAATTCCGAAAGGATTTATATTTGCTGAAAAATCAATTTTCAGATTTTTTTTATTATAGATATTTCCGCCATGTTCTGCCATTCTGCACTGCTCCTTATATCGGTTATTTTCTGTGATTCATTTATCTGAAATATGCAAATTCGTTTTGTAGGGGCGACCATT
>DJFA01000042.1:0-4958 GCA_002431975.1 Ruminococcus sp. UBA5884 | reverse complement strand
GGTCGCCCCTACAGAAATAATCTGTCGAATTGGCATTATTTTATAAAAATCCCTATTCCGCAGCATATTCTTATTACATTTTCAGATTTTTCAGCAAGAATACAGTTCACTCTGCCGTTAAGCTCACGTATATACCTTTCAGATGCTTCAATCGGAACAAGTCCGCAGCCCGTTTCACAGGTTATTATTATTTTATCTGATATCCTGTCAAGTATATCAAGCGGATTTTCATTATTTTCTGCACAGAACCGCACATACTTATCAAAATTATAAAAAATTTTTCTTGAAAAATCCCAGCTGTTTTCAAGGCTGAAATCTGATACATCATCTGCTGAAAGACTGTATTTTTCAAGTATATATCTGAGTTTTCCCTGAGCTGTTCCTCCGGCTGCAAGAATCATAAAATTCCTCCTGTCATAAGTACAAGCGTTTCACTTAATGTAAGAAAATATCCTGCTGTATCTCCTGTAATGCCGCCAAATTCCCTGTATGACATACGGCGGTAAAAAATAAATACTGCAATATCCACAATAACAGCTGCAAGTCCTGAAAATCCGCATATTATTATCATTGCTGCTGATACTGCCGCTGCTTCTGCAATAAGAATATATCTGACATATCCGGCTGAACTCTCGCTGAAAAGCTTTGCAAGAGTACTTGATGAAGCACATCTGAATGCTGTTACAGATATTCCGCTCAATGCCCTTGAAAGCATGAAATTCAAAGCTGTAAGCCTTATTATTTCAGGCTTTTCATATATGCTGACATATGATGCATATGAAACAAGTACTGCCATGATAAGACTAAGCACCGCAAATGAACCGCAGTGAGGGTCTTTTAAAATTTTAAGCTTTTCCTCCTGTGAACGCCTTGAAAGCAATGCATCACTTGTGTCACAGAAACCATCAATGTGTATTCCTCCGGTTATTATTACATTTGCAAGAACTGCAAATGCTCCGAAAAGCATTGTATTTATATTTATAAGGATACATATTTTCCATAATACAATCAAAGCTGCTCCGCAGAATGCTCCCACAATAGGAAAAAAACACATTGCATTCCTCATATTCCTGTCATTCCATTCAGCATACGGCACAGGAACTGAACTGTACATTGAAACTGCTATAAATAACGAATCAATCAGCGATTTCATTATAAAGCTCCCTGCCTTTCATAATAACCGGTATTCCGCAGAATACTTCCATTGCAATATCTGATTTTTCAGCCAGTGCTGAATTTATTCTGCCCATATTCTTTATATATTCATTCATTTCAGGACTGTATATATTTCCGTCAGAAAAGACTTCATCTGAAACAATAATCAGATTTTCAACGCTTTTATAAAGTTCTGATATTCCGCTGATAATCTTTTCAGCCGGATTTTCACTCATGATATCAAACTGTTCATTTGCAAGCAGATTTCCTATACATTCAACAAGTGCAGTACTTTTTTTATCAGTTATAAAATCTCTGCATTTTTCAATGTTATCAGGCATTTCAATAGTTATAAATCCCTTGTTTCTTCTCTGAAATCTATGTTTTTCAATACGTTTTCTGCACTCATCGTCCCATACTTTCATAGTTGCGATATAATAAAGCTTTCCTGATTTGCAGAATTTTTCTGCTGTACGGGATTTTCCGCTTGCTGAACCTCCGGTTATAAATATCATCATAAACAAAGCTTCTCCCTTGAATAATTTCTGCATTTTTCAGCAAATGCTTCTGCAAAACTGATATTTGAATAAAAATACATATGAGGATATCCTGCAATGATATTGTCTGAAACATTTATGCCTGACCACTGTTTTCCGTTGGGACGGCGTATAATAAAACCATCTCCGTTTGCTGTGCTGTCTGAATAGTGAAACTCATGCCCTTTTATAACGCTTCCCTTTTCAGCTATAAAACTGTTTCTGTCTGCTGTTATATCAACATATCCGAATCTGCAAAGTTTATCCGTCATAAAGGCTTTTCCGCTTATTATTCCGGCAGTTTTAAAGCTTCTGCCGCTTTTGTCGGTTATCTCATCAAGCAGATACATAAATCCTCCGCATTCTGCAAGCACCGGCATATCTTTTCCGATATGATACTCAAGCGAATCAATCATATCCCTGTTTGATGACAATTTTTCAGCATAAATTTCCGGATATCCTCCGCCTAAATATATTCCGTCTGCGTTGCATGGCAGTTCTTTATCATCAAGCGGTGAAAAATATTCAATATCTGCTCCGAGCTTTTCAAAAAGTTCAAGATTTTCACTATAATAAAAACAGAATGCCTTATCTTTTGCAACTGCAAGAGTAAATTTCTTTCCGCATGGAATATCAGGCATATTATATGATAATTCCGCTATATTTTCTGCTGTACGGATAATTTTCTCAATATCAAGAGTCTTAGCGGCTGTTTCTGCAAGAATATTGATTTTTTTATCAAAATCACTGATTTCTGATGCTGTCATGAGTCCGAGATGACGGCTTTCAAGCTCAATATCCTTTATATACGGAATATATCCGAATACTTCAACGCCTGTTTCCTTTTCAGTTATATTCTTGTAAAAGCTGTACATTCCGGGCTTTATGCCGTTGAAAATAACTCCTGCTATATGGTTTTCTTCAAGTGATAAATATCCCCTGACAAGAGCAGCAACTGAACGAGCCATGCCTTCGGGATTTACAACAAGTATTACAGGAGTCTGTGTGGCTTCTGATATTTCATATGAGCTTGCCTGAGATGTATTCCCTATGCCGTCATAAAAGCCCATTACGCCCTCAATAACTGCGATATCAGCATTTTTTGCAGAACTGCACATCAGTGAAACAAGCTCCTGTTTATTGCAGAAATACAAATCAAGATTTGCAGCAGAATTTTTCGTTATACGGCTGTGATACATTGCATCGATATAGTCAGGGCCGCATTTATAAGGCTTTACATCAAGATTTCTTCTGACAAGCACACTGCATAACGCCATTACAACGGCAGTTTTTCCACAGCCGCTTCCTGTTCCGCATATCATTATTCTTGGCAGCTTTTTTCTTTCAGACATAAGATATCATCTCTCTTTCATCTGAAATATTATACAATATTATTTATCAGTTGTCCACCCCTGCACAATATAACGCAAATCCGGCAATGCAAAAGAACGAACCTTTTTTATTCGGTTCGTTCTTGTTTTTTCAGCTTATTTTTATAAGTGTTATATTTGAAAATGTTGCATTATAATAATTGTCTTTTCCGAGTTCAAATACTATTTCACAGTTTTCTGCTGAACTGTCAACAGTAAATTCCTTTGAATAATGTGCTGTTGATGTATCAGAATTTACTGTATCGCTGAGATAACAGCTTTCGCTTCCATGCTGTTTTACATATAAAGGAATTTCCTTTGTCAACCCTGTTGTATAATCAAATTCAAGCCTGTATTTTCCTGATATAAGATTCATTTCTCCGACATATGCCTGAATATCAGATGTTTTTTCTCCGCCCATGACCATGTTTACCCAGAATGATTTGTCATAGCCTACATAAAAGGCTGCATTTGCTCCTGAATCCGAATTTATTGCAACATCATACTTGCCGTTTTCGGCAAAATCAAGTCCCACCTTATCAGATTCCATTCCAAGAGCCTCGCATATCTTGTCAGCAAGAACATATGCACTCTGCTGCTGTGTAATTTCAGAAGGGTGCCAGTCTGCTCCGTATCCGTTGGCAGTTTTCTGAACAGCTGAAAGATAACACATAATTCTGTCATCATTTTCTGACCTGAAATTTTCAACAGCTTTTTCAATCAGAGGATATATGTCTTCTCCGCCCATCGTTCCCATAGTGCATATTATATATGCATCAGGATTTTTACTGCGTACCATTTCAAGAAAATCCGTATATCCATTTACAAAATCATCTGAGAGATTTTCCAAATCATTTTTAAGATATGAATAATCATTAGTCCCGAGATTTATAACCACCACATCATTCTTATGTTTTTCAAAATCCCATTTCTGCATATAGTCAGGAAGTTTTCCTACAAATTCATAACAGTCAGGAACAAGACTTTCAGTATTTCTCTCTGATGAGGTATAGCCTGAGATGACTCCATGACCGCTATAGCTTACGGCACTGTAATCTGCATCAAGTTTTTCTGCTGTGAGATATGCATATGATTTCATGAAATTTTCAGTTGAAGTACTGTATGGGTCATTCTGGGATTTAGCTTCAACTCCGTATGCACAGGTTATTGAATCGCCTATAAATTCAATTTTCAGATTCTTTTCAGCTGCCGGAACAACAGGATTTGCTGAAGATGATGAAACTGAAATATTCTTTATTCCCACCGCACCGTTATTTGCTTCAGAAAGATGAATTATTTTAACATCTGCTTTTCTCGGTGTATCGCCGTCAAAAAGCTTTATTGTCTTTTCATATGTACTGAGAAGTGAATCCTCAACAAGTTCACCATCTACATATACAGCATATCTTGGTCTGTATTTTTCCTCTGAATCAACCATTGAATCTCCTGCAATTGTAATTTCAGCAGAAACTCCTGATATCGTAAATTCAGCCGCTGAACCGCTCTGCACAAGCCATGCTGTATTATTTTTATCAGTAAAATATCTTCCCATGAATTTTACATATTTCTCAGAAGCTGAATATTTGGAAGTAACTGTTTCACCTCCTGAGTTATCATCATTAATAATATAATTCTTCATTTTCACCAAATCAAATATATCTATATCACCATTATTATCAAAATCATATGATAAATCAATACTGTTTTCTCCTGCAATGACTTTTTTAAGTCCTGCAATATCCGTATCAGAAACAGCATTTCCAGTAATCAGACAAGATGATGCAGCTGTTATAACAGAAACTATGACTGCCGCATATTTCTTTAAATTCATTTATTCAAGCCTCCTCAGGTTTTTATTTTAACGCTAATTCGACACAAAATTTTATGATTAAAAACA
>DJFA01000112.1:7211-30402 GCA_002431975.1 Ruminococcus sp. UBA5884 | reverse complement strand
ATTGAAAACAATGAATTTTTCGTTTGTTCTGTAGGGGCGAACTGTGTTCGCCCGCCCGAAATTCCGGTAAATTGAAGCGGGCGAACACAGTTCGCCCCTACAAATAACAATCATCGAATTTGCGTTATTTAAGTATTGTTTACAGGCTTTGCTGATTTTATAATATCCTTAAATTCATCTGAATACTGACTGTATTCGCTTGTAGGTGCAGAACAGGTTATTATATAAAGAGTGCTGTTTTTTATTATAAACCCGAAACAGCATGACATATTAAGCGTATCATTTTCACCTGATATTGAATATCTTATCTCAACTATTCTCGCTTCACAGCCGTTTATTTCAGCAGATTCATTTGATACTTCCTTTAAGCTGTCCGCAATATTGTCATATTGAAGCAAAGCATCATATACAGCTGAATCCATACTCTGAGAATTACTTTTTGATGTAACGATAACGCTTGCATTGCCTTTTTTATAAAATTCATCTATATAGCCGGAAGATGTGGTTTCATAATCCGCAGGCAGACTTAATTTTATATCCGGAAACGGCAGAACCTCAACTGCTTCATAAGGTTTTGACGAATCCGCCGCTGATGATGAACTGTTTTTATCCGTACAGGCAGCAAGGCCTGAAATCAATGTCAATGAAACAAATACTGCAAAAAGCTTTCGCATATTATAAAATTCCTCCTGATAAAAATAAAAAACAGAAGCCGGAAAAACAGCCTCTGCTTTAAAAAGATATATGACCAAACCGATAAGCCGAGTTCTGTCGTGTGCGATAATTTATCTAGACCATATGTCGCCATATGGTTCGAGCCGTCATTACAGTACATCCACCGAGCAGATGTTGATGTATCTGTACCAATAGACGTTGCATCAGATAGGGTTTACACAGCAGTGCATTCTCATGCACTCTGGTGAGCTCTTACCTCACCTTTCCACCTTTTCCCTTTTTCAAGGGTAGTCTAATTTCTGTTGCACTTGCCCTGAGGTCGCCCTCGGCTGCCGTTAACAGCTATCCTGCTCTGTGATGCTCGGACTTTCCTCATGAACATAAAAAAGTCGTTCATGCTATCGCATAGCTTGCTCATACAAATATATTTTATAATATTTTATAGAAAATGTCAAGCATTATTTTTTCGGTCAATTTATACCTTATTGCCTGTCTGAATTATGGTTAAACTATTTAAATGAATTTTGTAGGGGCGACCATTGGTCGCCCGTTTTGGGTATGCTGTAAATCCTATCGGGCGAACACAGTTCGCCCCTACAGAACATGAAAAATTTTCGTTATTTTATTTCAGAACCGCATTTGCGGCAGAATTTAGCGTTTGGATTATTGATATTTCCGCATACAGAACATACTTTATTTTTATTCTTTACAACTTCTGAAACATCAGGAAGTTTACCTGTTACTGAAAATGCATCGGAAGAAACTTTCTGGAGAACTTTTGGTTCACTTTTTTCCGGATATATTTCATCTTCATCAACAGCGGCATTTGCTTTGCGTATATTCTTTTTAAATCTTGATTTTTCAATCATATTTCCGGCAGATATCATAAGTACTCCTAAAACCTCTGTAATTCCGCCGAATCCTGCAAATATAAATCCGAACTGTATAAATGATGTTTTAATAAACGGCATAAGTTCATGCACAACCGGAAATTTTACGGCAAATCCCGAAAAAACAGCGGTCAATGCAATGAAAAGTGATGGTATAATAATTGTAATTCCGCAGGCTTTTATTCCATTTCCGGCACGTCTGAAGCTTACTGCGGAAATTATCATTGCAATAACAAGCAGAACTGCACCTGTAATCAGTCCGTAATCGCTGAGCATAAAGCGTATGATAACAAGACCTGCACCTGAAAATATTCTGCCCATATTCTGATTATATGAATTTATCGGTTCAGAAACCTGTTTATTTATATCATTATATATGATATCTCCTATTTCATCAAAAGGCATATCAGTTTTCTGACATATTTCAGTTTCATTTGCCTTTACGATATCAACAATATCATCAGCGGAAAGCTCCATAAATTCGCCCTTATTAAAAAACATTTCATCATAGTTAACAGCAATATTTTTCATATATTCTCTGAGTTCATCGCTTTTAAGAACAACATCTATGCCGTCATCATTCATTCTCGGGTCATCAATAAAGCTTGCTATGTACTGAGTAAGAGTTGTATTTTTATCAAATCCTTTAACTGCACGTCCGATTTCAACGGCTGACCAGTCGATTTCATCAAAAGCGTTCACAAGTGAATTATTTTCAAAAATATCCCTTATACAGACAGCTGAAAGAATTCCGGTACTGATTAAAAATACAAAAAAGATGCTTAAAATCATTCCGGCAACAGAACGTTTTTTAATTTTTTCGTCACTGCTGATATATTTTTCAGTCCGTATATTTTCCTCATCTTTTTCGGGAATATAATTTCTTGAAGCACCGCATGATGTACAATAATCATGTTTTCCGAGTTTTGCACCACATCTTCTGCATTTCATTAAAAACTACCACCTTTTAATATTATCAGATTTGATTGTAACATTTTTCAAGAATATAGTCAATAACAAATTTATATTTTTAATGAAATATAAAAAAGGACTGCCTTAAAAAAGACAGTCCTTGATTTTTATTCAGATAAGTGAATTATGCAAGTTCAGCAAAGTACTTGATAGTTCTTACCATCTGGCTTGTGTATGAGTTTTCGTTGTCATACCATGAAACAACCTGTACTTCGTAAAGGTCATCAGAAATCTTAGCAACCATTGTCTGAGTTGCATCAAAGAGTGAACCGTACTTCATACCGATAACATCTGAAGAAACGATAGCATCTTCATTGTAGCCGAAGCTTTCAGAAGCAGCAGCCTTCATAGCAGCGTTGATGCCTTCCTTAGTAACATCAGTACCCTTTACAACAGCTGTAAGGATAGTTGTTGAACCTGTAGGAACAGGAACTCTCTGAGCTGAACCGATGAGCTTGCCGTTGAGTTCAGGAATTACAAGACCGATAGCCTTAGCAGCACCTGTTGAGTTAGGAACGATATTAGCAGCACCAGCTCTTGCACGTCTGAGGTCACCCTTTCTGTGAGGGCCGTCAAGAATCATCTGGTCGCCTGTGTAAGCGTGGATTGTTGACATGATACCGCTCTGGATTTCTGCATACTTGTTAAGAGTATCAGCCATAGGAGCGAGGCAGTTTGTTGTGCATGAAGCAGCTGAGATAATCTTGTCATCAGCAGTAAGAGTTTTTTCGTTTACTGAGAAAACGATTGTCTTGAGGTCATTGCCTGCCGGAGCAGAAATAACAACCTTCTTAGCACCTGCATCGATATGAGCCTGTGATTTTTCTTTTGAGCAGTAGAAGCCTGTGCATTCGAGAACTACGTCTACACCGATTTCTCCCCATGGAAGGTCAGCAGCATTCTTTTCAGCATAGATTTTGAGAGTCTTGCCGTCAACTGTGATTGTACCTGCTTCATCATCAGCAGCAACAGTGTGAAGATTTTCACCGATTTTACCGCAGTAACCGCCCTGAGCTGTATCATATTTGAGAAGCTGTGCGAGCATTGAAGGCTTTGTAAGGTCGTTGATTGCAACTACCTCATAACCTTCTGCACCGAACATCTGTCTGAATGCGAGACGACCAATACGGCCGAAACCGTTAATAGCAACTTTAACTGACATTGGATAAACCTCCTAAATAATTTTTACATGAATTATTATACACTAAATCTGTAAAAGTTTCAAGGCTTTTTTTAAAAAAAGTAATATTTTTTTTATTTTTTCACTAAAAAACATTATAACGCCTGAAATATCATAGAGCAGAACGGATTTTCTGCGGTTTAAAATCTGACAGAAAACAACGTAAATCTGATTATTGTTTTTGTAGGGGCGACCATTGGTCGCCCGCCTGAATTATGGTTAAATCATAAATTCTGTATTTGTTTTTAATATGAGAAAATCATTGGTTAATCGATAAAATTATTGATAAACCATAACGGGCGACCAATGGTCGCCCCTACAAAACAAATTTAATTTCAGATAAACAAATCACAACAGGATTAAAATATTTCGTTATCAAATTTGCGTTGATTCACAATATCTGATATTTTAATATTGATAAAATTCATCTTTTATGATATAATGGTATATATTTTATATGAAAGGAATTGTTCACATGAAAAAAATAATTGCTCTTATCTCAGCATTATGTCTTATGAGTTTTTCTTCCGGATATCTGCCATCTGATTTCAATGATGTTATTTCCGTAAGTGCCGCAGCTTCTGAAAACAATACAAAGGAAAATGCCTCACTTCTTGAATCAGGAAATACTGTCAGTGCAGCTCTTGCCGACAAATCAGATGTTGACTGGTATAAGGCAGTACTTGACTCTGACGGCATTGTAAATTTCAGTTTTGAACATGATACAGTTGAAAGCTCCTCAACATATATGAATGTATATATCTATCAGTCAGACGGAGTTACTGAAGTATACAGTTTAAGTCTTAAAGGAAATGCTGCTCTTACATCAACTCCTGATATCGGACTTCCGGCAGGAAGCTACTATGTAAAAATAGTATGGGAAAAATATGATTTTGTTGAAATGCCGTATAACCTTAACTACAGCTTTAAAAAATCAGCTGTCTGCGAAACCGAGGACAATAACAGCAAATCAGCTGCTGACCCGATAGAACTCAATACTGACTATACCGGAAGCACAATCACAGGCTCTGATGCAGACTGGTACAAGTTTTCAGTTGATAAAAAGGGATATACACAGATATCCTTCACTCATGACACTCTTGAAAGCAGTTCTGTATACTGGGTTGTGAACCTTTATAAAAGTGACGGAACTACACTCATCAGCAGCATTAATGTAAAGGGAAATGCAGAAACCTCAAAATTCCCGAAAATCAGCCTTGAATCAGGTGATTATTACATAAAGGTAATGTGCAGCAGCATCTATACATACTCAAATATGAACTATTTTCTCAATGCAGGCTTTACCGCTGATGACACATGGGAAACCGAACCGAATGACAAAAAGACTGAAGCTTCTGCAATCGAAGAAAATACAACATATACCGGAACTATCATGAACGGAGATGATGTTGATTTCTATAAACTGACTCTTGACGAGGCAAAAGTACTCAACATAAACTTTGAACATGATACAATCGATGACAGCAGTGTTTACTGGATTGCAGGATTATATGAATCAGATGGTACTACTCTTATAAACTCATTTCAGATAAAAGGAAATGAAGGAAGTGTTAAAAATACTTCAGTTTCTCTTGACAAGGGAACTTATTATCTGAAAGTATCTCCGAGAAGCAGTTATTCATATCTTTCTGATGAATATTATCTGACTGTAAACACAAAATCACCTGAAAACTGGGAAACTGAAAAAAATGATACCAAAAATACTGCCAATGCAATAGAACTCAATACAAGCTATAATTTCAGCAGCATGAGCAGTGACGATGCAGACTGGTTTAAATTCTCTGCCGAAAATGACGGTAAATTCTCTCTTAGCTTTGAACATGATACAGTTGAAAACAAAAGTACAGTCTGGACTGTCGGCATATATGAATCAGATGCAACAACACTCATTCATGAAATGAATGTTTCCGGAACAGCTGCTCTTTCAAAAACACCTGTAATCGGTCTTCCTGCCGGAGATTATTTTGTAAAGATAAAGCCTGATTCATATTACTGGCTTGATATGGACGCTTCATTCACTGTAAATTATACAGCTTCTGAACTCTGCGAAACTGAAGATAACGACTCAAAGGCAAAAGCTGATTCAATTGATATCAATTCCATATATACAGGAACTCTTATGACTTCCAATGATACAGACTGGTATAAATTCGACTCCGCTGAAGACCAGAATCTCAAAATCATATTCAGTCATGACGGCAACGGAGATGAAACAAGCAAATACTGGACTGTATCAGTATATGAATCAGACGGTACTACGCTTATAACATCAGAAAATATATATGGTCAGGCAACTGAAACATCAATTCAGGAAAATTTCAAAAAAGGAACATACTATATTAAAGTTACAAACTATCCGTATTATCATCTTTCAGACGAATATTCCCTCACTGTTTCAGATAAGGTAACAGAAACAAAACTCGGAGATGTTGACGGTGACGGTCTTATCACTTCCGCTGATGCACTTCAGGTTCTTCAGATGGTAGTAGGAACTACAGAACTGAACTATACAGGAGATGTTGACGGTGATGGTCAGATTACTTCTGCTGATGCTCTCCAGATTCTCAACTATGTTGTAGGCAATATTTCAAGCTTTTAAAAAAATTTCTGCTTTTCTACAGGGACAGTTATTAAGCTGTCCCTGCATTTCATTATTTAATCTGCGTTATAATATAAAGAATAAATGTATCTTTATATGCATCATTTGTAAATTTTTTTTGATTTTAAAAATATTCTTGCAATTTGTCAAAAAAAATAGTACAATAGTATTTGATATGATTATGAAGCTTTTACAGCTCGGAATTACTGGAGGAAGTTTATTATGCCTATAAAATATGTATTTGTAACCGGCGGTGTTGTGTCAGGTCTTGGAAAAGGAATCACTGCTGCCTCTCTCGGACGACTGCTCAAGGCAAGAGGCTATAAGGTTACCATTCAGAAATTTGACCCTTATATAAATGTTGACCCTGGTACTATGAGTCCTTATCAGCATGGTGAGGTATTCGTAACAGATGACGGTGCGGAAACTGACCTCGACCTTGGTCATTATGAACGCTTTGTTGACGAAAATCTTTCAGTCAATTCAAATGTTACTACAGGTAAAATCTACTGGACTGTTCTCAATAAGGAAAGACGCGGCGACTATCTCGGCGGCACAGTTCAGGTAATCCCTCATATTACAAATGAAATCAAGGAGCGTATCTACCGTGTCGGAAAACAGACTTCCACTGATGTTGTTATAACTGAAATCGGCGGTACTGTCGGCGATATCGAAAGTACTCCGTTCCTTGAGGCTATCCGTCAGTTTGTTACTGAGGTAGGCCGTGAAAATGCTATGTATATCCACGTTACACTGCTCCCGTTTATTGCAGGTTCAAACGAACTCAAATCAAAGCCTACACAGCATTCTGTAAAAGAACTTCTTTCACTCGGAATCCAGCCTAATATCATAGTATGCAGAACAGAACTTGAAATTCCTCATGAAATGGCTGAAAAAATCAGTCTTTTCTGCAATGTACGCAAAAGCGATATTATACAGAATATGACTGCTCCGTCACTTTATGAAGTTCCGCTTATGCTCGAAAAAGAAGGACTTGCAAAGGCTGTATGTCATCATCTCGGACTTGAGGACAGAACTCCTGACCTTGCTGAATGGACTGAAATGGTCGAAAAACAGAAAAATGCTGACAAGACAGTTACTATCGGTCTTGTAGGAAAATATGTTGCTCTGCCTGACGCATATCTTTCAGTTGCTGAAGCTCTCCGTCATGGAGGTATCCCTAATTCTGCAAATGTTGAGATACTGTGGATAAATTCAGAGGAAATAAACAGCGATACAGTCGATGATATGCTCAAGGACTGTGACGGTATAATCGTTCCGGGCGGATTCGGTGACCGTGGCATTGAAGGCATGATAGAAGCAATAAGATATGCAAGGGAAAATAAAGTTCCTATGTTCGGAATATGCCTCGGAATGCAGATGGCTGTAGTTGAATTTGCAAGACATGTTGCCGGTATGGCTGATGCAAATTCAAGCGAATTTAAAAAATGCGACCATAATGTAATTGATATCATGGACGACCAGAAGGATATCACTCAGAAAGGCGGCACTATGCGTCTTGGTCTTTATCCGTGCAAACTTGCCGACAATTCAAAGGTAAGCCAGATATACGGTGAAAAGCTTATATATGAACGTCATCGTCACCGCTGGGAATTTAACAATGCGTTCAGAACACAGCTTTGTGAAAAAGGTCTTGAACTTGCAGGCGTTTCACCTGATGAAAGACTTGTTGAAATCATTGAGCTTAAAGACCACCCATGGTTTATAGGCGTTCAGTTCCACCCTGAATTTAAATCAAGACCAAACAAACCTCAGAAACTCTTTGAAAGCTTTATAAGAGCTTCTCTTGAATACAAGGAAAACAAAGAAAACAAGTAAAAAATATCAGCGGTCATTTGAAATTCAATGACCGCTTTTTTCTACTGTATAAGACTATCTGAACCGTCCTGAGTAAATTCTCCCTCAACTGTTACTATAAATCCATCAAAATTGTTTCCTGATATACTGTATTCAAAATTATCCGGAACAGGAATTTCAGTTATATCTTCTTCAAGCGGAACATAATATATCTGATATGTTTTTCCGCCCTCAATGGTTATTGTATAAGGCTTTTCAAATGAAAAATTCTTTAAAAGCTTTATATATTCCTCATAGCACACGCCGTTTATCTCGACCGCATATGAATGAGGTATGCCTATATATCTGAGATGCCATGGTTCTGATTCAATGCCTGTTATATCGGATTTTTCAGCTTTATATCTTACAATAAAGCCATATTTGTAGCAGTTGTCATTTATCCATTTATAATCCCCTGTACCATCATATTCAACAGAACCGCCGTTATGGAAAAGACTGAGGTCAACTGCATAGCCTGTATGATGTTCGCTGCTTCCCGGTTTTGCGGCACGTGATGAGGTATGAGTTCCATTGGCTGCAAGGTCATCATTATAGATTACGCTCTGTTTTGCAACGGAACGGTAACCGCTCTGAATGATTATTTCATAGAGTTCATCAAAATTTTCAGCCTGAGCCTCAAAATCCTCAAACAATGAGTTAAGAGCCACAATAGTTTCTTCTCTTAAAATAACCGAATGGTCTATAAGTGAATATGAACTGTTTTTTATCTCATGAGCCGGAATAAGAGCATCTGTATTATCAGCAAAACGATATCCATGATTATTGTTTACAAGCACAAGCTGTCCGTCAAATGCATCAGTTTTATTTTTCTGAATATATGTACATGGTGCAGAATTTTCTTCATCAGGCTGTGAAGCATCAAGCAGCAGTTCATCTGACTGTACAGCCGATATCTGCGGGATTTCATTTATATTTGATACCATGCTGAAAACAAATTTACCGCTGCATCCGACAATACACAATGCAGTTACAGCTTCAGCCGCCGTAATAATTTTAATAAGATTTTTTCTGCGGATTCGGGATTTTTTCTTCATATGCACACACTCCAGCCTAATATATAATATACATATATTTATTATAACATAATGAATTATAAAAATAAATATAATTATTAACAAAATTTTAAAAAAATCATAATAAAAAATATGTGATTTCAGTACAAAACAAAAGCCCCATATTTTAACATGGAGCTTTTATCATATAGGGGGCTAATGAGAATTCATATTTTTATGCTGGGGAAACATAAAAATAAAAGTGTTTTGAGAAAAGTTATACATGAATTTTTTTCTTCAGCATATTTATAATAACTCTTCAATGTGTCAGGAATGTGAAATATTTCTGAAAAGCAACTGAAATCATCTTTTGATTTTAAACCAGAATGTTGAACCTTCTCCGAGAGTACTCTGAACTCCGTACGGATAATTATGAAGTTTAAGCACTGCTTTTACTATTGAAAGTCCCAGACCAGTACCTACTACTTCACGTTTATGATTTTTAGAGCGGTAATATTTATCAAATATAAGCTTGATATTTTCCTCTGAAATGCCGTCACCTGTATCGGTTACTTCAATCTTTACATAATTTTTTTCATTTATCTGTCTTATAAATACTTTTTTATCGTCACCGGTATAATTTATTGCATTATTGAGGAGATTATATATAACTTGTTCAATCTTCACGATATCGCATGAAACAGTTACCTCTTCATCAGGAGTAAATGTTATTGTATAGCCGTTTTTTTCTGAAACACCCCTGTATCTGTCAACTATTTCCCTGATTTTTGCAGTAACATTCATTTCAGAGCAGTTAAGTTTCAGATTGCCGTTTTCAAGCTTTGAAAGGTCGAGCATATCCGAAACAAGCAGTGCAAGGCGGTCTGTTTCCTCAATGATTATGTTAAGATGTTCTTCTCTTTTTGCAGGATTGTTTCCTGAAAGATCCCTTATCATTTCAGCATATGCCTTTACCATGGTAAGAGGAGTTCTGAGGTCATGCGAAACATTGGCAATAAGGTCACGCTGCATCATATCAACTTTTGAAATTTCAGTCGAGGCATAGTTAAGGGTATTTGCAAGCTGTTGAAGTTCCTTATAGTTTCCGCCGTCAAATTCAGCTGAATAATCTCCCTTTGCGAGTCTGTCAGCGGATTTTGTTATATTTATTATAGGTTCTGCAATGCTTTTTGAAATTATCACGGACAGAGCAATTCCTATAAGGACAAGTATTCCCGTTACGATAATAAATTGTTTTTTAAGTATCTCAACAGTTGAGCCTACAGGTTCAAGAGTCGCATTTATCAGCATATACGCAGAAACATGACCATCTTTGTCAAAGAGCAGCGACCCGAGCAGCAGCGTATCATAATTTGTCTGCGGATTTTTGACTTTATGGCTTATAACGCCTGATTCGGAGTGTTTAAGCTCCATAAGATAGTCATATATCCTTGAAGGGCCGTGAATAAGGCAGTTTGTTCCCATAACATCATCATTTGAATATATGGTTCTAAGACCATATATATCCACTACTTTTATGCATATTTCATTTTCATATGCAAGCCTGTCAAAAACCTTTTCATAGCCATCATTTCCATATTCGTTTATCATTGTAATAGCGGAGGATTTTACATCGTCCTGACGCATTGTTGTATAGAATTTCTGGAGGAAAACTATCTGAAAAAGCCACAGCAGAACAAGCACTATCATTATGAATATCAGCAGCCATATGCATATTGAGGCACGGATACTGAGATTTTTTTTAATTCGCTTCAAATTTATACCCCATTCCTCTGAGTGTAACTATAAATTTTCTGTATTCTCCAAGGCTGTTTCTGAGCATTTTTATATGAGTGTCAACAGTTCTGTCATCACCGAAAAAGTCATATCCCCATACCTCCTCAAGCAGCTTATCCCTTGAGAGTGCAAGATTTTTATTTTTCACAAGATAGAAAAGCAAATCATATTCCTTAGGAGTCATCGGGACTTTCTTGGAATTTACATATACCTCACGGCCTGCCATATCAATTTCAAGACCTTCAAAGCGGCATCTGTCATTATTTTTAGGTGTCAAATCAGATGAATTGCGTTTGATAACAGCTTTTATTCTTGCCATAAGTTCTTTTGGGGAAAATGGTTTTACAACATAGTCATCGACTCCTATTTCAAAGCCGAAAAGCTTGTCATACTCCTCACCTCTTGCAGAAAGCATTATAACCGGAACATTCTTATATTTTTTAATCTCCTTGCAGGCTGAATAGCCGTCAAGTCTTGGCATCATAACGTCCATTACAATAAGGTCAAAATCCTGAGCCTTTGCCATATCCACAGCAGTCATTCCGTTGTCGGCTTCTTCGACGCTGTAGCCTTCAAATTCAGCGTATTCCCTTACAACTTTTCTTATATTGATTTCATCATCAACTACTAAAATTCTGTACATTTTAATATCATACTCCTTTGCATACAGCAGAGCTGCTTTTGATTAAGGATATTCTATCATAAAAATGTGTATTTTCTGTGAAATAATACATAAAAAATCTGTATTTTAAATGTATATCATAAAATCCAGCGGCAATAATTAACTTAACGCAAATTCAAAAGAAATAAATTCTATGGAGGTTTTTATGATACCATGTATTTTTTCAAAAAGTGACGGCAGAATACTTGAACCGCTTACCTGTTCAGTTCCTGTTTCTCTTATAACAGTATGCGGAAAACCTGTTATTGAATATACTGCTGATATATTAAAAAAATCCGGATTCAGCAGAATGATTGTATCAACTGCCCATAAAAATGAAGCTGTTCAGGACTATTTTTCAAGAAATCCTCCCCATAAAATTTCAGTCGGATATGATACATCTGATATTTCAGATGATGAAACAGTTCTTCTTATAAATGCTGATACTTTTTACAGCATGAGTTTTGAAAATTCATTCAGATTTCATAAAAACAAAAAAGCTGATATGACTGTAATAACAAAATCTGTAAATGATTGCCGTGAAAACCGTGCTGTATTTACCGGAAACGATAAAAAAATTCTCTCATTTCAGGATAATCCTACTTATATGGACTGCGTTTCATCTGCCGATACCGGAATATATATAGTTTCTGCCAGAATATTCAGAATTATCGAAAATTCAGACGGCATTTCAGATATTCTCTTAAACAGACTCATTTCAGAGGGATTTTCAATCTATGCAAATGAATGTATCGGATATTTCAGAAATATAGACAGCGTAAAAAACTATATAAAATGTCAGAATGATGTTCTCTGCGGCACTGTTACCGCTGATATAAACGGTCACAGAACTCTTGACGGAAGTATAATCCATGGAAGCTATGACCTCAAAAAAGCTTCAGTTGCTGAACCTCTCTGTATCGGAAACAATGTTTCTGCTTCAACCGGAACTGTTATAGACAACCTTTCAGTAATCGGAAACAATGTCACAATAGGCAGAAATTCATCTGTCCATAACTCTGTCATTATGGACGGTGCATATATAGGTGACCGTGTTACCTGCACAAATGCTGTTATCTGCCGCAATGCCGTACTTCTCAACTCATGCTCTGTATATGACGGCTGCATAATCGGTGAAGAAGCCGTAGTAGGCGAAAATACTACCATCAGAAACAATGCAGGAGTATGGAATTATAAAAATACCGGAAGCAATAAAAATATATGCTTTCCTTTAAGATACGGTCATTCATCTGAAATAAAAATAAATGAATACGGAATAAGCGGTGAAACAAATGCCGTTATAACCGCACATACCGCTGTATCTGCCGGAATGAGCCTTGGCGGAAGAAACAAAAGCCTTGTAATCGGTTATGCTCCTGAAAACAATTCAGCATATGCCATGGCTCTGGCAGCTTCAGGCGGTACCATGTCCGCAGGCGGCACTGTATGGAATATCGGTGAATGTCTGCCGTGCGAAATGGATTTTGCTGTAAGAAATCTCTGTGCTGACGGCGGAATATATATAGAATCCGACAATATAACCAAAATAATTCCATCGGCTGCAAATGCTATGCCTTTCAGCTCTGCTCAGGAAAATTCCCTTGAATATTCAGTGAATCATCATATCTGCAATTATGCCGCATACAATGAATTTGGTGATATGACGGATATTTCAGTATACAGAAACATATATTTCAGATATCTTAAAAATATTCTTCCTCAGTCGCTTGATATATCTGTATCGGTCAATACTTCAAATCCTCAGATATCACGCATATGCAAAGAACTTTTTGAGAGTACTGACATGAAAAAAGATGAATACAATTCAATAGTATTCCATATTTCATCAGACAGCCGCAAAGTTTCCGCATATTCAGAAATGTCAGGATTTGTATTTCATGAAAAACTTATCATGCTTTGCTGTGACGATTTCATGTCAAAAGGCTCTGATATCGCTCTTCCTTACGGAATAACAAGAAAAATTGAGGAAATCGCTGAAAAATACGGCAGAAAAGTTTTCAGATATTCAGAAAATAATTCCGGATATGACCTTGAAATATTCCCTCCGGATTTTATCAGTGACGGATTTTCACTCATGACAAGAATTTTAAGAATACTGTCTGAAAGAAAATTAAGTCTTTCAGATGCTGTTTCACAGCTTCCTCAGTCAGCAAGCTCTTCAAAATTTGTAAGCATTGAAAAATCTCCGTCTGAAATAATACGCAGACTCTGCGGAAATTCTCCTTTGCCATGTGACGGAACTGTGCTTGAATCCGAAAAAGGCAGGGTTTCCGTAAAGCCTTCACGCTCCGGAAAAAGCATAATGGTCTATGCAGAAGCTGCAAACTATGAATTTGCAAAGGAATTATGCAGTTTTGTTGAAAAAAATATAAATAAATCAGATAACTGCAATTAATATAACGCCAATTCGATGGATTGTTTTTTGTAGGGGCGACCATTGGTCGCCCGCTCAGTTTACAGTATGCCCCAACGGGCGAACACAGTTCGCCCCTACAAATATAAGGAAAATCCCATATTTTCAATCATGAATTTTTTTATAGGATTCGTTATTTTTTTTAGCTTGACATATCCGCTTAATTTTTATATAATAAGAAATGTATAAATATATGTTGCGGTATAACAAGACTTTACGGTATAAAAAAACGTGGCTTTTTTTATGCCTTAAAATACATATTAAAGCGTTTGTTTTAACTTTGCTTCCTGAAAATAATCTACTCAGAAGTCTTTGCAGTATTGTCAGTGCAGACAGGTTTTAAAATTCGCTCAATAATTTTTAGAAAAGAGGTTTTAAATGAAAAATCAAGAATTCAGAAAATCATCTGGTTTCGGGGAAAAATCAGCGTACAAAAAAAAT
The DNA here is from genome assembly GCA_002431975.1 of Ruminococcus sp. UBA5884. Lineage (GTDB taxonomy): Bacteria > Bacillota > Clostridia > Oscillospirales > Ruminococcaceae > UBA5884. Next base: position 15,862 of record DJFA01000112.1, on the reverse strand, counting down.
TATAACGGAAATAATTCCAGCAGCGGCTACAAAAATAAAAAAGAAAACCGCAGAACTCCTCTCCGCATAATTCCGCTCGGCGGTCTTAATGAAATCGGAAAAAATATGACTGTCTTTGAATGCTCAAATGATATCTTCATAGTTGACTGCGGTCTTGCCTTTCCGGATTCCGAAATGCTCGGCGTTGATATCGTTATTCCGGATTTTACTTATCTTGAACGAAATAAGGATAAAATAAGAGGCGTTGTTCTCACTCATGGTCATGAAGACCATATCGGCGGTCTTGTATACTTTCTCCAGAAAATCAATGTACCTGTATATGGTACAAAACTCACTCTTGCACTCGTTGAAAACAAACTCAAGGAACATAATCTCTCAAGAGTGCAGCTTAATGTGATTGCTCCGAAAAAAACTGTTAAAATGGGCTGCATGGCGGTTGAATTTATAAAAGTAAACCATTCTATCCCTGATGCTGTAGGAATGGCTATCCATACTCCTGCCGGAATAGTTATCCATACAGGAGATTTCAAGGTTGACTATACTCCGATAGACGGCGGCTGCATTGACCTTGCACGTTTCGGAGAACTTGGAACTAAAGGCGTTCTTGCTCTTATGGCTGATTCAACCAATGCTGAACGTCCCGGTCATACCCAGACTGAGAGAAAAGTAGGAGATTCATTTGATTCTCTTTTCTCAAAGGCTGAAGGAAAACGTATCATAATCGCTACATTCTCATCAAATATTCACCGTGTTCAGCAGATTATTGACTGTGCCAGAAAATATGGCAGAAAAATCGCTCTTTTCGGCAGAAGCATGGTCAATGTAATGAATACTGCAATTGAACTCGGATATCTTACTGTTCCTAAAGGAATTATAATTGATATAGATATGATGGGTCACTATACAAACGATAAAATTGTCCTCATAACTACAGGAAGTCAGGGAGAACCTATGTCCGCCCTCACAAGAATGGCTATGAACGACCATAATAAAGTAAATATCACTCCTCATGACTTTATAATAATTTCTGCCACTCCTATACCCGGAAATGAAAAATATGTGACAAAGGTTGTCAATGAACTTATGAAATCCGGTGCTGAAGTGATATATGAAGCTATGTATGAAGTTCATGTTTCAGGTCATGCCTGTCAGGAGGAACTTAAACTCATGCTCGCTCTTACAAAGCCTAAATTCTTTATTCCTGTACACGGAGAATACAAGCATCTCAAAAAACACGCCCAGATAGCCGAAGATATGGGTATTCCAAATAAGAATATAATTATCGGCTCGATAGGAAATGTTATTGAAACTGACGGCATTGAAATGAATATCGTTTCACAAGTGCCTTCAGGACGTGTACTCGTTGATGGTCTTGGAGTAGGAGATGTAGGCTCAATAGTTCTGCGTGACAGAAAACATCTTGCTCAGGACGGACTTATAATAGTCGTTGTCGCTATAGACAAGGTTTCAAATGAAGTAGTTTCAGGCCCTGACATAATTTCAAGAGGATTTGTATATGTCCGTGAATCCGAGGAACTTATTGACAATGCAAAACATATTGTTATGGATACTCTTAATGAATGCTCTGTATATGAACTCCGTGAATGGAACTCGCTCAAGGCAAAACTGCGTGATTCGCTCTCTGACTATATCTATACAAAGACAAAGAGAAATCCTATGATTCTTCCGATAATAATGGAAACCTGATGAAAATCTGATAGTTATTAATTTGTAGGGGCGACCNNTCGCCCGTTGGATTCACCGGAATTTCAGGCGGGCGAACACAGTTCGCCCCTACAGAAATAATTCATCGAATTTGCGTTAATTTTAACGCAAATTCGACAACAAAATTTTATGATTAAAAATAAGAAATTTTCTTCATAATTTGTAGGGGCGACCATCGGTCGCCCGTTAAATTTACCGAAATTTCAGGCGGGCGACCAATGNNTCCGGTGAATCCAACGGGCGACCGATGGTCGCCCCTACAAAATATAAGAAAAATCCATTATTTTTAATCATAAAATTTTGTTGTCGAATTTGCGTTAATTAAAATTGCAGGCGGCAGTTTGCCGCTTTTCAGTCTGGAGGTGTTGTATTGAAGGAGAAAAAACTGACTTTTTTTAAATTAACAGTTTTTGTGATGATTCTTCTGGAGGTATATTCAGTAGTTGAACTTGTAAAGGCTGACACCGGTTCATATACCCTGTTTTTTATTGCTGTGCTTGTAATAAGCCTTGCATTCGTTTTTCAGCTTATTGCCGCTCAGGACAATGTACACAAATTTATTGCAGAACTCAATACAGACATCAGCCTAACTGAAAAGGAAAGCCTTTACAGTTTTCCGGTTGCATCGGTAATAGTTGACAATGACAATAAAATTATCTGGTGCAACAAGTTTTTTTCTGAAAATGTAATAACTGACCGTGACCCGTTCGGCATTGATATCAGTGAAATTTTTCAGATGGATACTGATGAACTTGAACGCAATGATTCAGTATCAGCCTCATACAGCGGCAAAACTTATACAGTTACCTGTGAAACAAACTGTACGCCTTTAAAGCTGCTCTGTTTTCAGGATATAACTGATTACTGCAAGCTTCAGGAGTCATTCAGGCTTACAAGACCTTCTGTCATAATAATAATGGTGGATAACTATGATGACCTTCTTCAGAACTCAAAGGAAAGCGACAAAGCCCGTGTAATCGGTGATATCGAAAGACTTTTTGAAGAATTTATGTCTGCTACAAATGGTTTTCTTAAAAAATTATCCCAGAATACCTTTATTGCTGTGATTGAAGAACAGCATCTTTCAAAAATTATAGATGAACGCTTTAAAATTCTTGATACAGCAAGAAAAATAAAGGTTGATGAAAGGCTTAATCTTACTCTTTCAATAGGAGTGGGATATAACTGCAAAACTCTTGCAGAAAGTGAAACTTCTGCAAAACAGGCTCTTGATATGGCTCTCGGACGAGGCGGTGACCAGGCTGCTGTAAAAACTGAGGCAGGATTCCAGTTTTATGGCGGCGTTTCAAAAGGTATTGAAAAACAATCCCGTACAAAAACCAGAATTATTGCAACCGCTTTACAGGAGCTTATACATAATTCATCAGATGTTCTTATTATGGGGCATCGTTTCGGCGACCTCGATTCAATCGGTGCAGCTGTAGGACTTGCCGGCTCTATAAACAGCATGGGCAAATCAGCTAAAATTGTAGTTGACCCGGTAAATAACCTTGCCGCCCCGATAATAGACCGTCTTACCTCTCTCGGTGACGGCGATATGTTTATGGACGAAACCACTGCTCTCGATGTGATAAGTGATGATACTCTGCTTATAATAGTTGATACGCATAACAAGAATATCATTGAAAGTCCTGCACTTTACAAGAAAGCAAGGCACGTTGTTGTTATTGACCATCACCGAAAAAATGTAAACTTCATTGACAATGCGGTAATATTTCACAATGAACCGTATGCTTCATCAACCTGTGAAATAATATCCGAAATGATTCAGTATTTCAAGGATACAGGAAGGCTTCACCCTCAGTATGCTGATGCAATGCTTGCCGGAATTACTCTTGATACTAAAAATTTTGTCATGAAAACAGGAGTCAGAACATTTGAAGCAGCTGCTTTTCTCAGAAAAAACGGTGCTGATACGATAATAGTAAAATCCATGTTTTCAAGCACTATGGATTCATACAGGAAAAAGGCAAAGCTTGTTGCCTCTGCTGAACTTTATAACAGATGTGCTTTAGCTGTTTCGGAAAGTTCTGATGCTGATATGCGTGTAATCGCTCCGCAGGCATCTGATGAGCTTCTCAATATAACAGGAGTTGATGCCTCATTTGTAATATATCCGTCAAACAACTGTATGTGCATATCTGCCCGTTCACTCGGTGCTATGAATGTACAGCTTATAATGGAAAAGCTCGGCGGCGGCGGTCATCAGACCATGGCTGCAACTCAGCTTGCTGACAAATCAGCAGATGAAGCAAAAAAAATGCTTCTCTGTGCTATAGATGAATATATCTCAGCCAATCAGCCGGTATAGAACATTTTTTCAATGCTCTTTACTTATATAAAAAGAAAGGAATGTTATAAAATGAAAGTTATTTTTACTGAAGATGTCAAAGGTACTGCTAAAAAAGGTGAAGTCAAAGAGGTTTCAGACGGCTATGCAAGAAATTTCCTCATTGCAAAGGGAAAAGCCATTGAAGCCAATGCTCAGAATTTAAGCAATCTTGCAGGCAAAAAATCATCTGAACAGTATAAAATCGATACTGAAAAGAAAAATGCTTCTGAAATTGCTGCTGCTATAGACGGCAAAAAAGTTACTGTAACTGCTAAAGCCGGAAGCTCCGGAAAACTTTTTGGTTCTGTTACAGCCGGAAATATCGCTGATGCAATTGATTCACAGCTCGGCTATAAAATCGAAAAGAAAAAAATCTCTCTTAAATCAGATATCAAAAATTTCGGCACTTATGAAGCCACTGTAAAACTCTATAATGGTATTTCAGCTAAAATAACTGCTGAAGTTGCGGAGGGCTGATGGAGCAGTTTTTAAACCAGCCTGAGCCCCCTCACAGCATTGACGCAGAACAGACAGTACTGGGCTCTGTCCTTATCAGACCCAGTATTATTTCGTCTGTTCTGGAAAAAATAAAAATTGATTACTTCTATACTCCCCAGCATAAGGAACTCTTTGAAATAATGGTATCGCTTTTTACCACAGGTCAGAAAGCTGATATAATTACCGTTGTAAATGAAGCTGTAAAACGAAAGGTTTTTGAAAACAATACTGAAGGCAACAACTATATTGCAATGCTTATGGAGAGAGTTCCTTCTACTTCAAATATTGACAGCTACTGCGATATCATGTCTGAAAAATATTATTACAGATGTCTACTCGATGTAGCTGACGGAATAATTTCAGATGTTTCCGAAGGCAGTGCAGATGCTCAGGAACTCCTTGATTCCGTTGAACAGCGTATTTTCAATATAAGACAGGGCAGAAATGCCTCAGGACTTACTCATATAAAAGATGTTATATATGATGCATATGACCATCTCGGAAAAATTACAGGCCCTGAAAAGGAAAAATATCTCGGTGCAAAAACAGGTTTTCATTATCTTGATGCGGTAACTACCGGTCTTAATAATTCAGACCTTATAATCATCGGAGCAAGGCCTGCAATGGGAAAAACTGCATTTGCCCTCAATATCGCAACATATGTAGCGAAAAATTCATCAAAAGATGTAGCGATTTTCTCCCTTGAAATGTCAAAGGAACAGCTTGCTACAAGAATGCTCTCCACCGAATCACTCGTGGACAGCAATAAATTAAGAAGCGGCAATATTTCATCTGATGAATGGATTAGAATTGCTGCAAGTGCTGCAAAGCTTTCAAAAATTTCCATGTATGCAGATGATACTGCCGGAATTACTGTCCCTCAGCTTAAAGCCAGATTAAGACGACTTACAAATCTTGGTCTTGTGGTTATCGATTATTTGCAGCTTATGTCATCTCCGCTCAAAACCGATAACAGAGTCGTTATAATATCTGAAATAACAAGACAGCTTAAAATTATGGCAAAGGAACTCAATGTTCCGGTTATTCTGCTTTCGCAGCTTTCCAGAGAAAGTGACAAACGAACCGACAAGCGTCCTATAATATCGGATTTGCGTGAATCCGGTTCTATTGAACAGGACGCTGATATTGTTCTCTTTCTTTATCGTGACAACTATTACAATAAAGATTCAGATGAGGCAAATATAAGTGAATGCATAATCGCAAAAAACAGACATGGTTCAACCGGTACTGTAAAACTCGGCTGGGACGGTCAGTATACACGCTTCTCAAATCTTGAAACTCAGGGACAGTGATTTGTTTTGATTAATAAAGTAAAATCAGCAGTCGAAAAATATAATATGCTTGAAATGAATGACAGCGTTACTGTCGGTCTTTCAGGCGGTGCAGACAGCGTTGCACTTCTTTATGCAATGCTTGAACTGAAAAGCTGCTATAATTTAAATATTCAGGCAGTCCATATAAATCATCAGCTCAGAGGTGCTGAAAGCGACAGAGATGAGGATTTCTGCCGCAGTCTTTGCAAAAGACTTAATATACCGTTTTTCTGTAAAAAAATTGATGTTGCGGCTCATATGAAGCAATACGGCACTTCATGTGAGGAAAGTGCCAGAATTTTAAGATATCAGGCTTTTGATGAATATTCAGACGGAGGCAAAATTGCTACTGCCCATACTCTCTCGGATAATGCGGAAACCATTATCCATAACCTTGCAAGAGGTACGGGACTTAAAGGTCTTACCGGAATCCCTCCTGTAAGAGAAAATATAATAAGACCTCTTATTCTTGCTGAAAGAGATGAAGTTGAAGCATATCTTAAAGATAAATCACAGGATTTTGTAACAGACTGCACTAATTTAACTGATGACTATACAAGAAATAAAATACGCCATCATGTTATCCCGCAGCTTAAAAAAATAAATCCGTCATTCTTTAAAACAATTGCTTCTGATATATCAGTCTTACAGCTTGAAGAATCCTTTATAGCTCAGGCTTCTGATGAGGCATATAAAAAATGCCTCGTTTCTGAAAATCGTCTTGAAAATCTTAAAGGTTATCATAAAGCAATACGAAACCGGTGTATTGCCGCATTCCTTAACAATCATGGTTTGCGTTACAGCTCCGACAGAATTGAAGCTGTTGACAGTATTCTGCTTCATGACGGAAAAATTAATATTTCTCAGAATGTTTATATCATATCAGAAAAGGGCATTCTTTTTATAGAGTATGTTAATGAAAAAAATGAATGTTCAGGCTTTGAAATGCCTCTCGCTATAGGAAAAAATTCTATTTGTGGCAAAAAGTTCTGCGATGTGCAGATAATTTTAAATGAAAATTGTGTGAAAACTCAATTTATTAACACAAATTTAGCAAATTCAGCTCTGGATTATGATAAAATAATAGGTGTTCCGGTTATACGCTCAAGAAAACCCGGCGATAAAATTAAACTTCCGGGAAGAAATTTTACTTCTTCCGTTAAAAAAACTCTTATCAATCTTAAAATTCCGGTGCAGCAGCGTTCCTCTCTCTGCTTCATTGAAGATGATGAAGGTCTTGTATATGCTGAAAAAATCGGTATCGCTGACCGTGTAAAACCGGATTCCTCTACAAAAAGACTTATGATTATAAGTATAGGATGTGAAATTTAAAGCTATGAAAATCAATGTTCTGTTTGATGAAACTACTCTTAAAAACAGAATCCATGAACTTGGTACTCAGATATCAGATGACTACAGAAATAAAAAACTTCTGCTGATATGCATTTTAAAAGGCGGCGTGGTATTTATGACTGACCTTATGCGTGAAATAACCATTCCGCTTGAAACAGAATTTCTCCGTGCTTCAAGTTATAAGGGACAATGCTCCGGAAAGCTTGAAATTCAGGAAAATTCTATAAATAAACTTGACATATCAGATTATCATGTTATAATTGTTGAGGATATACTTGATACGGGAAATACCCTTTTCAATATATCTGCTTTGCTCAGAGCCGAAAATCCAAAATCATTGAAGCTCTGCGTACTGCTCGATAAGCCCTCTCGCCGTGAATCTCCGATATCCGCCGATTACAGCGGTTTTGAAATTCCTGACAGATTCGTTGTAGGATTCGGTCTTGATTACGATGAAAAATACAGAAATCTTCCGTATATCGGTGAAATACTGCCTGAGGAAAATACTTAAAAAATAAATGACAAAAGATTGGAGTGAATTTATTGGCATCTTACAAAAACAAAGGATTTCTTCCTTATATTATAATCGCTGCCCTTATAATGGCTTTGATTATATTCGTGACAAGTTATCTGACACCAACATCAAAAACTGTCACATATTCTGAAATAATCAGTTATTTCGATAATTATCAGGTGTGTGAATATACTTTTGACCTCGGTTCAGGAGAGTTGGTTCTCAAACTCAAGGACAGTGATGAAGTTATAAAATATACTGTCCCGAATGTTAATGTATTCCTTCAGGATACTCAGTCCAATGCCAACAATTACAGAAAAGAATATAATGAGCTTAACCCTGATGCTCCTCTTGCACAGGATTACTATAAGGTAAATGATACGTCATGGATTCTTACTTTAGTTCCTACTCTGCTGCTTTTCGGCATGGGAATAGTTCTCGTTACCGTCATGATAAAACAGACTGGCGGCGGCGGAAAATATTCTTCATTCGGCAAGGCAAGCGTCAAGAATCTTCAGGGCAAAACTGCCACATTCGACGATGTAGCCGGTGCTGATGAGGAAAAACATGAACTTCAGGAAATCGTTGACTTCCTTAAAAATCCTAAAAAATATGCTGATATCGGTGCAAGAATCCCTAAAGGCGTTCTCCTTTTAGGCCCTCCTGGTACTGGTAAAACTCTGCTTGCAAGAGCTGTTGCCGGTGAAACAGGCTGCCCGTTCTTCCCGATATCCGGTTCTGATTTCGTTGAAATGTTTGTCGGTGTCGGTGCTTCAAGAGTGCGTGACCTCTTTGAACAGGCAAAGAAAAATTCTCCTGCAATAATCTTCATTGATGAAATTGATGCTGTCGGCAGACACAGAGGTGCAGGTCT
>DJFA01000112.1:2363-7114 GCA_002431975.1 Ruminococcus sp. UBA5884 | reverse complement strand
TTTACAGGCAATGAAAGCGTTATCGTTATCGCTGCAACTAACCGCCGTGATATACTTGACCCTGCTCTTTTAAGACCGGGACGTTTCGACAGACAGATAGTTGTCGGATATCCTGATGTAAAGGGTCGTGAGGAAATCCTTAAAGTTCATACCAAGAAAAGACCTTTGAGTCCTGACGTTGACCTTAAAACAATTGCTCAGACTACTTCAGGCTTTACAGGTGCTGACCTCGAAAACCTTGTAAATGAAGCTTCTCTGCTTGCTGCACGTGCTGACCGCAAATCCATCACAATGGAAGATATTGAAGAAGCTACCATAAAAGTCGTTGCAGGCCCTGAAAAGAAATCAAGAGTTGTTTCCGAAAAGGAAAAACGTCTTACTGCTTACCATGAAAGCGGTCATGCAATCTGTACTTTCTATTGTCCTACTCAGGACAAAGTGCATCAGGTATCAATTATCCCTCGTGGAATGGCTGGCGGCTATACAATGTCGCTCCCTGAACATGACAAGTCATTTGTAAGCAAAACAGAAATGAAGGAAAATATTATTACTCTTCTCGGCGGACGTGTCGCTGAAAAGCTTATACTTGACGATATATCAACCGGTGCTTCAAATGATATAGAACGTGCTACTGCTATTGCAAGAAATATGGTAACAAAATACGGATTCAGCGAAAAACTCGGCCCTATGGTCTATGGAAATGACCAGAGTGAAGTTTTCCTCGGCCGTGATATAAACAATTCAAGAAACTATTCTGAAACTGTTGCCGCTGAAATCGACAGCGAAATGCGTGAGATAATTGAGGACGGATATGAAAGAGCTGAGTCTATTCTCAGGGAACATATCGAAAAACTCCACTTCCTCGCAAAATATCTTATGAAGTTTGAAAAAATCGATGCTGAAACTTTTGAAAAAATTATGAAAGATGAAGTCGGTGACGAAATCTTTGATGACAAGAAAGATGATAATTCAGATGATGATAAAAAATCTGATGCTTCTGATACAGACAGCAAAGAATAATAAAAACAATAATGGTCAGGTTTTTAAAACCTGACCATTATTTATTATATTGAGTAATCATCACCGCTGCTTGCTCTGTCAAGAATATCCTGAATAGTAATGCTGTCCAGATATTTTGCTATGACATCATTCAGACCCTGCCATATATAAAGAGTCATGCATTCATCCTGCCTTGGACATAAATTAGGTTCTTGTTCAAGACATGAAACTACTGAAAGATTACCCTCTGTTATTCTGAGGATATTTCCAACAGTATATTTTTCCGGCGGCTGTGCAAGCATATATCCGCCCTGATAACCTCTGTTTGTTCTTAAAACTCCTGATTTGTTAAGCAGAGGAACTATCTGTTCAAGATATTTTTTTGAAATATTCTGACGCTCTGCAATATCTTTAAGCGAAATAAATCCTTCATTTGAATGCTGGGCAAGGTCTACCATCATTCTTAATGCATATCTGCCTTTAGTTGATATTTTCATATTCTCACCTCAATACCTATTATACCATAGGTTTTATAAGTTATCAAGTAAATAACGGAAAAAATTTATTTTCCATGCAAAAAACAGCGGACGAACAAATGTCCGCCCGTTTTATTTTAAAGTATAAAACATATCAGTCCGCTGCATCCTTCATTTATAACACGCTCAAGCGTTTCCTGAAGTTTCATTCTTGCATCTGCCGGCATTTTATAAAGTTTGTTGTGAAGACCTTCATTTACAAGTTCATGAAGCGATTTCCCGAAAATATTTGACTGCCATATTTTAGTCGGATTTTCTTCAAATTCCTTTAAAAGATACATAACAAGTTCTTCGCTCTGTTTTTCAGTGCCTACAATAGGACTCACAGTTGTATTGATATCCGCTTTCATAAGATGTATTGACGGAGCAGATGCCTTTAATTTAACGCCATATTTTCCGCCCTGCTTTATTATTTCAGGCTCTTCAAGTGAAAGCTCATCTATTCCGGGCATAACTATTCCATATCCCGTGGCTTCAACCTCCTCAAGAGCCGGTCTTATTCTTTCATACTTGTTTTTTATCCTGTTAAGCTCCATAAGCAGAGGCATAAGGTCACTTTCATTTCTGATTTCAATACCTGTCGTTTCTCCGAGTACTTTATAAAAAAGACTGCTTTCAAGAGTTACTGCAATATTAATGCTCCCCTTTCCAAGGTCCATTGAAGAAACAGCGGCTCTTACAACTTCATCGCAGTGACTTATTTCTTCAGCCATGAATTTCGTATCACGCACACATGAAATTTTTTCTCCTGCCTGCTTTATAGCTGAAAAAACACTCTCTTTAAGCCAGTGACCTTTTTTAAGTCCGGTTATCCATTTATCAGTTTCAATATTTATCTCCTTTACCGGAAATTCATAAAGAATCTGTGTTATAATATTCTTTATATCCTTTTCATCAAGGTCAATGCAGTTTACAGGTATTACAGGTGTATTATACTTGCTGCTGAGAGTCTGACAAAGCTTTTCAGCCTCTGAACTGGCAGGTTCAAGGCAGTTCATGACAACTATAAAAGGCTTGTTTATCTCCTGAAGTTCTCTTATTACACGCTCCTCACATTCAGCATATTCATCTCTCGGAATATCAGATATACTTCCGTCAGTAGTAATGACAAGTCCTATTGTGGAATGTTCTGAAATAACCTTCTGAGTACCTATTTCAGCCGCCATATTGAATGGTACTTCCTCATCAAACCATGGAGTCATAACCATTCTCGGCATATCATTCTCAATATATCCCAGAGAACTCGGAACTATATATCCCACACAGTCTATAAGTCTTACATTGAAGCCTTCTCCCTCGCCAAGAGTAATTCTTGCAGCTTCCTCTGGTATGAATTTAGGTTCAGTAGTCATTATAGTTTTTCCTGCCGCTGACTGCGGAAGCTCATCAACAGCACGTTCTTTCTTGAAATCGCCTTCTATATTAGGGATAACAAGTGTTTCCATAAATCTTTTTATAAATGTTGATTTGCCTGTTCTTACAGGCCCTACAACCCCGATATAAATATCGCCATTGGTTCTTTCAGCTATGTCAGAATATATATCCTTTGTCATTTTCAGCCCTCCATCAGCCTGTTATCGGTATAAGTATCATACCATTCTGTTTAAGCCTGTCGCATTCAAGGTCATTTTCCTCCATTATTGCAGTAACAGATGTACTGTATTTTTTAGCAATTGACCATATTTCCTCATTTTCAATACCGTAATAGAGTTTAAGGGCATAATCACCATCTCTTATTTTTTTAACTGAATCATCGGGAATTATTTCAGTTACTGCATTGAAAACTTCTGCGGTATTTATTGTAAATGCCATATTGATATCTGCTTTAAGGGATATTTTATTATCAGATGAAAGAGTATATGAACATGATTCCGGTTTTGCCCTGAGTGAAACGATACTTCCTGCGGCTATACCGTCATATCTGATTGTATGTTCAAAAATTTCATCTTTTTCAATAAGCATAACAGTTCCCTGTTCATTTTCAGCCATAACTGAATACTGGATATTTCCCTCTGCAAATGCTTCATGACTTTCAGGATTTATTTTTATGCTTATATTGCTTATACTGCACCATACATCACTGACGCATTTTATAGAACCGTCATTGTATTCTGCAATACTTTTCGCCTGATGTTTTTCATTCATTACAACCGGCATTCTCTCGCTTCTCATCAAAGATGATGAAAATTCACATGGATAAAGCGTTGAATATACATCACTTACTATATTTGCAACAGCTGTTTTATAGGCTCTGCATGATATGCTGACTACTATGTCACATTTGAAAATACGGTTTTCTCCCTTTGAATCAGCTGCGGCTGTTATATCGCACAATGTAACTTCCGGTTCTGTAATGCATTCAAATGTTTCATCAATGCCGTCTGCATCTATTATCTGACTGTAGGGAACTGTAAACTGCATTGTTTCCATACCATTTCCGGTTTCATTTTCGTATGTATAGAGTATATCAATAACAGCTTCTCCCTTTGCAACAAGCTTATTTGCAATTACTTTCCGTTCATTTGCTGAAAGAGCAACATCACTTCTTATTATCCCGAGTACTGACGGCTTGGAGCTGTTGAGTTCAAGTTCTTCATTTATATTGACTGTTTTTTCTGCTGATATTTTTCTTGCAACATATTCAACCGGAATTTTTTTAAGCTGAACATTCATTCCGAATGCATCGCATATCATTTCCTGATTTCTCATGCATACTGCATCTGCCTTTATTGAAACCGCACCTCTTATATCAAGTCTTCTCTGATTGACAGCACGGCAGTTTACATAATCAAGTTTAGGAACAAGAGTCACTTCAGCATTTTCGCATGGTCTTGAAAAATCAATTGTCTTTGTATAGCTGAGTTTCTGATTTATACAGTGAAGAATATTGCTGTGTTCATTCTGATACAACACTCTTATATCAGCAGTAATTTCATAGACTGCCTTGTCACTGCTGATGTTTTTTGAGGAAATACGGGGAATTATCCTGCATTTGACCAGCTTGAAAATATCCGGAAAATAATCCGGAAGAATATACTCCAGTTCAACACTCTGCTCCTGAGTTCCTGAAAATACTGATTCACTGAGCGGTATTGACTCACAATTAACCTTAAAATCCATATTTACCTCCTGTATGATTTCAATATGTAAGTGCTGTACAACTTACCTGATAATATTCTATTCAGCAATACGATAATATATTACATTGACTTCAAA
>DJFA01000112.1:0-2227 GCA_002431975.1 Ruminococcus sp. UBA5884 | reverse complement strand
GTTAAAAAGGAAGGATAAAAAATGTCTTTATCATTGCTTACAGCTCAGCAGTCAATTATAATGCTGCTGCTTATAGCATCAGGAATTATCTGCTTCAGGGCAAATATCATCACCAAAGACGGAAGCAAGGAACTTTCAAAATTTCTGCTGAATGTTGTCAATCCGGCTGTTATAATCTCAAGCTTTCAGACCGATTTCAACAGTACTCTTATTAAAAATCTGCTTATCGCTGAAGGCTTGTCACTGCTTTCATATGCTGTAACCATATTTTTAACCTATATAATAGTAAGAGGCAAAAATGATATTGATATAGAACGCTTTTCATGTATCTATTCAAACTGTGCATTTATGGGAATACCTCTTGTAAATGCCCTGTTCGGCGGTGAAGGAGTATTCTATCTCACCGCATATATCGCAACTTTCAATCTTATTGTATGGACTCATGGTGCAATACAGATATCAGGTGTAAGAAATTTTCAGTCAGTTAAAAAAGCAATCTTCTCCCCTGCCCTTATATCCATTTTTATAGGTCTTGCAATATTTATATTCAGAATACATCTGCCTATGACAATTACTATGACAATTGAATATATCGGAAATATAAATACTCCTCTTGCAATGATAACTGCCGGAATTACAATAGCTCAGACAAATATGCTCAATGCTCTTAAAAAACCAAGGATATATTTTCTCTCTGCTGTAAGACTTATAATAATTCCGCTTATTCTTATTGCTGTAATAAAACCTTTCAATATAAATGAAACTGTATCAATGACTGTTATAATTGCAGCATCTGCTCCGTCTGCGGCTATGGGAACTCTGCTTTCAATACAGTACGGCAAAAATTCTCTTTATGCTTCAGAAATATTTGCTGTTACAACAGTTCTTTCAGTTATAACTATTCCGATAATGATTATGATTTTCCAATCAATTCCATTCTGATAAGAGGTCTTATATTATGAAAAAAAATAAATTTGTTATGCCGACTCTTACAAGTTCAAGAAAAATATTACAGCTTATTCAGAAAAATTCACTGATATCAAGAGCAGATATCGCCGAATGCCTCGGCATTACCCGTGCCGGTGTGACTGCTGCTGTAAATATCATGATTCAGAAAAATATGATTGAAGAAGCCGGAGAAGTTCCCAATAATTCAAGCTCTGTACATAAAGGCAGAAGGCGTGTCCTCCTGAGAATAAACGAAAATTACCGCTTTGTAATAGGTGCTGTTGTTGAGGAATACTTTGTAAGCATCGGCATATCTAATTTAAGAGGTGCTGTTATCGCTAAAAAATTCATGACTTTATCCGATAATTCAACTACTGATTCAATCCTTGATTTTATTAAAAATTCATATAGGGATATCATTTCTGAAAACTGTATAGATGAAAAAATGATTCTCGGAATGGGAATAGGTATAACTCCTGTTATGAGAAATTATATGAATATTCCTGTAAGCAACTGTGAACCTGATTTTTCACATATCCGTGAATATATTTCCGAATACATCTCATGCCCTGTTATATGCGGCTGTTCCGTTGCCATGTCAGCCGCCGCAAATATGGATTTCAGAAGCGATATTGAATGCCGTTCAGGAAATGAAGTCTTTTTACAGTGCGGAAAAAGATACAGTCTGCTTGTTATCTGCAATAACAATCTTACAGAGGAATTTGTACCATATTCTGATATGATAGAACGCTGTATTGTAAATACTGCTCCTGAATCCGGAAATGGAAGCGTAAAATCTGAAATCACTCATTCAGCTATAACGGACAAGGTAAAAAAGATTTATTCAGCTGAAAATACCCCTTATCTTTATAAAATAACTGACGGCAGAAAAACTGATGTAACTATTTATAAAATTGCTGAAGCTGCTGAAAACAATGATATAAAAGTTGCTGAAATATATAAACACTCGCTTGAAATGCTCGGAATCCTTATAAATAATCTTGTATGCACAAATTATGCAAACAGAATTGTACTCCATAATATGAATGTTATAAATGAAAATAATATTGATACTCTTAAAAAAATAATCGAAAAAAATTATGGAAAGGATATTGCTGAAAAGATAGTTTTAAGCGGAATAAATGCTGAAAACAGCTTTTTAGGCGGCTGTGCATATGCGATAAGAAAATTATTCTATGGAATGTAAAATGGTCAGATTAAAAAAAATCTGACCATTTTTATTGTAATTTAACGCCAATTCGACATAAAAATTTTATAA
>DJFA01000011.1:6122-24747 GCA_002431975.1 Ruminococcus sp. UBA5884 | reverse complement strand
GGCGACCATTGGTCGCCCGCCTGAAATTTCGGTGAATCTAACGGGCGACCGATGGTCGCCCCTACAGAAATAATCCATCGAATTTGTGTTAAATAATATTTGCAGGGACAAACGATGGTCGCCCCTGCAAAATCCTATCTATGTTTTTTAGCTTCCTTTATTTTTTCATATGCGGATATATAGGTATTTATAATATCCTGTTTTCTGACATTTAAAGGTTCTGAACCGCTGTATGCAGTTATATCAAAGATTTCCGCAGCATATGAGATATCAACGCCATATTTTTCATTAAAAATCCTTGAAAATTCGTCAGCAGTAATATAGTTTTCAGTATCAGTCAGTTTTCTGAGTCTTTTCATAACTGCCGTAACAGTCTTTGAATCAGATGATTTTTCAAGCTTTATTCTGAAAAACTTTTCATATATTGCAGGGTACAGGAATATAGCAGTCAAAGCTCCTGCAAAAGCCGCAATAACCGCACCTGCACATATAATCATTATAAGTATCTGCTGAGATGAAAGTCCGCCGTTCTGATTTCCGGAGCTGTCCGCCAGAGTCGGTTCAAATCCGAGCCAGCCATATCCTGATATGAATATTTCAGGGAATGCATGGGATTTGCTTTCAGTTATCGTACATACATGGGTATTCTGGTCAAATTCATCAGCCATAAAGCCCTCATTATATCTTGCCGGCAGACCTATTGAACGGGCAAGCATTACCATTGATGTTGAATATTCATAGCACGCTCCCCTGTGGGACTCAAAGAGGAAATTTTTGAAATTCTGACCTTCAGGCTTTACATATTCCGCATCATATTCAAAACCATTGTTGAAAAAGTACATTTCAATAGCTTCAGCTTTTTCGATATCGGATTTACAGTCTTTTGTAATTTCCTCAGCAAGTTTTTTCACATCATCATCAGGAATATATCTTATATCTGATTCAGTAGTCTGACGCTGATAGAAATTCTGATTTTCGTCCGGCTGATAATCAATGCCGTTATAGTAATCAAGAGCCTGTGAATAATCATCTTCAAAATATCTGACAGTATCAATAAATTTTTCATCTGCATTATATTTTTCAAGTATATTTTCAAGGTCTGAGAGAAATTCTTTATAATTTTCAGAGTTTAAATTTTCAGTAATATTTCTTGAATATTTTGAATCTGAAAGCATATCTGAATAATAGCTGATTTCAGCAAATGTATTGACACGCATTTCTGAATTTGTTTCAGATGAATATTTTATAATTGCACCGCTTGGCGACATAAGGTATTCATCACCCACATTGATACCGAAAGTATGCAGAGGTGACGGAAGATAATACATTTTAAGCCTTGAAGGAGAGATTGTTGTTTTTTTCGTATATTCCGAAAGGTTATATTCATCGGGACTGTATTTTTTTATATTATACTTTCTGGCAAAATCGCTGTCATAACCGCAGGCTGCATATACCGCATCAATAAAGTTTGCAGGATTGAGATTCTGTTGTTTTTCCTGCCAGTCATAGAAGTAAAGCCTGTCATATCCTGAATCGGTATACCATGTATCTTCTTTATCGTTATAGTCTGTAAATGTTTTTGTTTTGAGATTAAAAGGTTCTTGTGCGTATACATAAAAAAGAGTTGTACTGCTTGTATTTCCTGCAAATCCAGTACCTGATGATGTATCTGAAAAATCTCCGAGTCTGCTTAAAAGGTATTGTGTAAGACTGTTTGCAGAAATCATTGTTTCAAAATATTCACGGTTTGCCTCGATATGAGGTTTCGGGAATGCCATTGAGATTATAACCGAGGCGAATACAAATATAACAGCGGATTTTTTATATGAGCTGTCAAGTATTGACCTTACATTCTTTTTCTGTTCGGAATCAGCGGTCTGGCGGCAGTGAATCATTACTGCTGTATACATTGTAAGCAGTACTGCAAGCATAAGCACCGGAACAGACTCATTTTCCTTTGCGAATATTGCAAGAGGTATCATAAGAATAAGAAATGTAACAAATATCCTGTATCTTATCTGCGTAAAATAGTATACCGTTGAGCCTATGAAAAAACATAATCCTGCAAAAAGTATATATGTATACCTTGCAGAATATTCAACTGCTCCCTGAGGACTCATAAACCATATCATAAAATCAACGGCTTCATCAGCCTGACCATGCATTGCAACTGCTCCGAGAACAGCTATAACTGCAAATCCTCCGAGTATTGAACAGTATTTCCCGACTTTTCCCTTTGTCATCAGAAAATCATAGAAAACAAATATACCAAGCTGTATTATAAATGAAAGCAGTGAAAAAACAAGCACCTGTTCTTTATTATAGATATACATGAATGCTGTTACTATCGATACCGCAAGCATAAGGGGGATTATTTTTGAAACAAGTGTTTTTTTAATCATAGTCTGTATCCTCCGTCTGCATTTCCTTTATTTCAAATTCATCATTCATATACCAGAGATTTTCGCTGTCATAAGGAGTTTTTTCTGAAACAACGGTAAAAATACTGCCACCGCTTTGGATTGCAGTACAGACAGCATTTTCGATTTCAGGAGAATATTTCTGAATAAAATTGACTGATATGCCGTTTCCATAGATTATTTCATCAGGAAAATGATTTTTATCTGAAATATCCGGCAGAACTGAAACCTTTACAGCGATATCCTCAATATCTGAAAGAGATGAAATCATTTCTGTATACCACTGACTGTTTTCATAGTATGAAAAGCTGCATTCAAGACCCTGTTCTATACAGAAATTCATAAACGACAGACAGCCTTCAATCAGATGTTCTCTTGCGGCAGTATTTTCAGAATCATTCTCTCTGCATTGTGAAAGGTCAAGCACTATGGACGGCCTTACAGATGAAATTTTTTCATCAAGCCTTACCATATACTTATCTTTTTTTGATGAAAGTTTCCAGTTTATGCGTTTGAGAGGGTCACCCGGAATATATTCACGGTGTTCATATCCGGGAAACGCCGCCATTCCGAACATTGATGAATTTTCAGATTCATCATCATTTTCATCATTTATCATAACATCTGAAACGGCTCTGAAAACTGTTCCGGCTGAATTTATCTCATGAATTTCAGGGAGAATGTTTACACTGCATATATCAGAAACATTTCTGACTCTGAATGTAAAAAGGTTTAAGTAATCTGATATATATACAGCCTTTAAAATAATTTTTCCGTTTCCGCAGAATACGGACGATACGGATTTTTCAAATGAAACCTCTTTTTTTACCGACATTGAAACCTTTACGGTATCCTCTCCATTATCATAAAAATGCGGTGAAACTTCTGTTACTGCAATTATGAAAGGCACAGGAAATAAAGTTCTTTTTTTAAGAATTACCCTGTATGAAAGTTCTGAATTTTTTTCGGTTATAGTTTCTCTGCATAAAAGCTGTGCTGATATGTTTCTTCTGGCAATCAGCGTAAGTATAAGCGATATCAGCGGCACAAATATGAAAAATGCAGTCATTACAGTTCCTGAATCGCCGTCAAGGAAAAATGTATACAGCAGCAGTACTGCAAGCAGAGATATATAGCTGACAATTGTTTTTAATATCTTCATATGAGAAATCACCGCCGTTATTCAGCCGGAACATCAACTGTCCTTAAAATATCCTCAAGAGCTTTCTGAGTATTGTTCCTGTACTGGCTTCTTCCCTTTGGGGATAATATTATTCTGTGTGAAAGCACCGCCGGTGCACAGTATTTGACATCATCAGGAGTAACAAATTTTCTGCCGCTTATAAACGCTTCAGCCTTTGATGCTTTGTAAAGGCTTATGCTTCCTCTTGGACTTGCTCCGAGAGTGAGGCAGTCATTTTTTCTGGTTGAGCTGATTATATCAACTATATATTTTTTTATCTTGTCAGATACGAAAACATCAGCCGCTTCACTGCGAAGTTCTGATATATCATCAAGGCATACGACAGGTTTTATAATATCATTCTGTCTGTTATTTTCATTCTGTTCAAGTATTTTTATTTCCTCGCTGAAATCAGGATATCCCATTGATATTTTCATAAAGAACCTGTCCATCTGAGCTTCAGGCAGATGATATGTTCCGTATGTTTCAACAGGATTCTGAGTAGCAAGAACCATAAATATTTCAGGAAGTTTTCTTGTTTCGCCGTCAATTGTCACCTGAAATTCCTCCATTACTTCAAGAAGGCTTGACTGTGATTTCGGAGAAGCTCTGTTTATCTCGTCCGCAAGCAGAAAATTGCACATAACTGCTCCCTCATGGTATTCAAAGCTGTCTGTGCTGCGGTTGAGCATTGAAAATCCCACTATATCAGAAGGCATTATGTCAGGAGTCATCTGTATTCTGTTGAATTTCCCGTCAACAGAACGTGCAAGTGCTGAAACAAGCTGAGTTTTTCCGACTCCGGGAACGTCCTCTATAAGCACATGACCTCCGCATATAAGAGCATTGAGAACTTTTCTTATTGTATCGTCCTTGCCGATAATTACTTTTGAAATATTGTCTGAAATAAGTTTTATTCTGTTATTCATAAAAAACCTCTATTCTTTAAGATTAAGTGTATCTCTGAAATATTTTTTCCGGTATTCATTGGGAGTCAATCCGGTCATTTTTCTGAAAAGGCTTATAAAATGGCTTACTGAACTGAATGAAAGATAGCTGCTTATTTCAGAACATGAATATTCTGAATATTTAAGCATATCCTGAGCCGCTTCAATACGTTTTTTGCGTATGTATCCGCTTATTGAAGAGCCTGTTTCCTTTTTGAAAAGCACTGAAAGGTATGACTGGGTAAGTTCTGCACATTCGCTGAGTTCCTCAACGGTTATGCGTTTATGGAGATTTTCATATATATAGTCCATACATTTCCTTACAGGTCTTGAATAGTTTCTGTTTCTGCGTACTGCGGCTGATTTTTCAACAAAGTCCGATACTGCGTGTTCATGGAGTTTTTTTATCTCACTGACTGAGGAACATTCGTCCATTCTCTGAATATAGAGGTCACTCATTGTATAACAGGCATCAGGTTCTACTCCGCATGAAATGGCTATTCTTGTTATTACAGCAATGCTTGCAACAAAATGATAGCGGCAGTTCATCAGAGGGTCATCAGATAATTTTCCGGTTCTTTTTGATACAAACATATCAAGCAGAGGCTGCATTTTTGACTTGTCGCCCTGACGTATGCATTCATAGATTTCAGATTCTTCATCATATGTATGATGATTATTTTCATTTTCACGCTGTATAAATGTCTGATATGCAAACATTTTACGGAGATTGTAAGGTATATCCATATATATCACCTCTTTGTACAGCTATTATAACACTTTTTTACTTTGATAACAAGATTATTATATGAAATATTACTGATTTGTTACTGGATAGTTATAAAAAAATGCGGATTTTAAAAAATCCGCACATAAAAATTCTGTATTTTCAAAGCAAAGGCCCGAGCATTCTTAAAAATCCGGTTATAAAACGTTTGAATGGTTTTATGCTGTCACAATATTCCATATCAATTTTCCTGCATGATTTAAGAGTTTCCTCAAAATCCTGTTTTACATCATCAACAACCGTTGAACCATACATATAGACCGCACATTCAAAATGGAGATAAAGACTTCTGTAATCAAGGTTTATCGTTCCGACAACGGCAGTAGTATCATCTGATACAAAACTTTTTGCATGGATAAAACCTTTTTCATATTCATATATTTCCACACCTTCGGAAATAAGCTCCTTATAATAAGACTGTGCAATTGCATGGGTATACCATTTATCAGGAATCCCAGGAGTTATTATTTTTACTGATACACCGCTCTTTGCAGCAAATTTCAGCGAATACAGCATTTCATGGTCAGGAATAAGATACGGCGTACATATATACACATATTTCTGAGCCTTGTTTATTATATCAAGATAGACTGTTTTTCCGGCACGTTCATTATCAAAAGGGCTGTCACCGTAAGGCATTATATATCCGTCACTTTTAAACGGTTCACTGTAATATGCATGAGGTGAAAATTTTTCATAGTAATCATTTTCGCTTTTGAGTTCAGGCTCCCACATTTCAAGGAAAAGTATTGTAAAGCTCCATACAGCTTCACCTTTGAGCATAACAGCCGTATCTTTCCAGTGACCGAATCTTATCCTGCGGTTTATATATTCATCAGCAATGTTTATACCGCCTGTAAATGCGGTATGTCCGTCAATTACGGCAATTTTTCTGTGGTCACGGTTATTCTGGGTTGATGAAAGGAATGGTCTGAACGGATTGAATATCCTGCATTTTATGCCCATACTTTTTAAAAGCTTGTCATATCCGTCAGGAAGTATAAGCTGACTGCCCATTCCGTCATACATGAATCTTACATCAACGCCGGCTTTTACTTTTCTGCCGAGTATAGTAAGAATTTCAGACCACATTTCACCCTCGCCGACTATAAAATATTCCATAAATATAAAATGCTCTGCATTTAACAGTTCACGCTTTAAAGCCTCAAATTTTTCCTCTCCGCATCTGAAGTATGTAACCTGAGTATTCCTGTAGACCGGAGCATTGCAGTGTTCATGCATATATTCCGCAAGATGTGCTGAATAAATGCTGTGATTTTCAAGACGCTTCATTACATTCTCATTCTGAGGAAGATACTGTTCAGCGGTATGCTGTTTTTTTAGCATAATTTTCTTGAAAAGACGTGAATCAATCTGTATATTGAAAAATATATAAGTAATTCCTGCAAATATCGGGATAAGAAGAATAGGTATAACCCATGCAAGCTTATATTCAGGATTATAATGGTCATTGTTCATTATGAAATATACGGTTATAAGTCCTAAAGCCACCATACAGCCGTATACACCTGCAAAATGCTCCTTTAAAATCACCATAAGAGCAATTATTGCCGCAACCTGAAATATCAGCAGCAGAATTATCAATGCTTTCCGGCTGAAAATAAATTTAAGAATCCCTATGATTTTTTTTCTTTTCTTCATAATTTTCTTTCCTTTCTGAAACTATTATACAATGCAATCGGCTTTTAGTCAATGTAAACTATCGGTTGCGGAGCTGTAAACCAGAATATATTGCACTTTTTTCTGACCTGCTGTATAATATTATCATAACAAAGACAGGAGGCTTTTAAATATGGATATATATACAGCAAACAAACTCTTACAGCTCAGAAAGGCAAACAATCTCTCACAGGAGGAACTTGCAGAACGTCTTAATATAAGCCGTCAGGCAGTTTCAAAATGGGAACGTGCAGAATCCTCTCCGGATACAGATAACCTTATAGCTCTTGCAAAACTTTACAGAATCTCTCTTGATGAACTCCTTGAAGTCGATGTAAAGACATTTGTACAGCCTGAACCCTCAAGAAAAATAATAAGTCTTAAAAAAGAATCAGATTTTTCACAGCCTGAACATGATGACGGTGAAATCTATCCGCAGGACTTCAAAACTCCTGAACCTGATGACATTCCGCACATTCAGCCGGATACTGAAAATTTCAATGCAGGAAATTATGCTGTTCCGCCTGTCAAACCGTCTGTAAATATTGTAAATCCTGTGCACAGCAGCAGATTCAAGAATTTTGACTATGACAGGATAAATTTTAAAATCCTTTATACATTCCCCTACTATGCGATTGCAGCAATAATGTTTTTCCTCGGCGTAGACTGTAATATAAGAATATCCGGTTGCAGCATATCAGATATAAGCTATCTCTGGTGGCTTACAATACCGCTTTACTATACGGCAGTTGCTGCAATCCAGAAAAAAAATGCAAACTGTTTCTGCTATCCGGTTCTTGCAGTGATACTTTTCCTCCTTATGCTGCATATTACCGGTGACCCTGTTTCGCTTATAATGTTTGCAACTATTCCTTTCTACTACTTTTTCGTGTATGTGAAAAGACATAAAAACAAACGCTGATATGTTGACTTTTCCGCTTTCCGATAGTATAATTATTTATATAGACATACAGGAAGGCGGATTTTTTATGAAGAAATTAAAAGGCTTCACTCTTGTTGAACTTATCGTTGTAATGCTTATTCTCGCCATTCTCGCAGGAATGTTCATTCCATCAATGATTGGATACATAGACAAAGCCAATGAAAGCGAAATCCAGATACAGACAAGACAGCTCTATCAGGCGGCTCAGGTAATCTCTACTGAAAATTATAAAAACGGCGGATTTTCATGCAGTTCCGTTGACCTCTCATCAGCTGTGACGGATAATGACAAGAAAATCAGAGAATTTGCAAAACTCTCTGAAATCAATTCAGGAACTGTTACCGTTGAATGCGATGACAGCGGAAAAATTACAAAAATCATTTATTCAGATGCAGGAAAAACCTGTACATTTACTCCGTCTGAACGACATTTTGAAATATCATAGATTTAACATTTTCGTTTATTCTGCAAGGGCGACCATTTTGGTTGCCCTTTTTGGTTTATATAGAATCTGAATTAATCGGCACAAATTTGATGTTTGTTTTTTGTAGGGGCGAACTGTGTTCGCCCGCCGGATTATGGTTTAACAATAAGTTCGATATTTGTTTTCTGTACGAAAAATCATTGGTTATCAGCATGAAATTCTGGTAACTGCAACGGGCGACCAATGGTCGCCCCTACAGAATCATTATTTTCAATCATAAAATCTTGTTATCAAACTTACGTTAATCATATACAGTATTATGCACTGTTACGAAAATCAAATGTTTATGTTGAATTTATTCAGAATATATGTTATAATAATAGTGCTATTTTTATTCATAAAAGGTCAGGCAGGTTTTATCAATATGAAAAGATATACAGGATTTACAGCAGTACTGCTTCTATGTATTGCAATTTTTACATCATGTATGCCCAGAACCGGCAATTCCTCCTGCACTCTCAGATTTTCATGGTGGGGCGGTGATGACCGCCATGAAGCTACACTAAAAGCAATTGAACTCTTTGAAACAAAATATCCTGACATAAATATCGAACCTGAATACGGCGGCTGGGACGGCTGGACAGAAAAAGTTACTGCTCAGCTTACAGGGAATACTGCTCCTGATATAATGCAGGTGAATTATGACTGGCTGCTTAGATTTTCAAAAGACGGCACAGGTTTTTACAATCTTGAGGAACTCAATGACACTATAAATCTTGACAACTTTTCTGATGAAATTCTTGATTACGGAAGACAGAACGGTATTCTTAATGCAGTTCCGATATCAATGACCGGAAGAAGCCTTTTCTTCAATAAAACAACATTTGATGAAATCGGTACTGAAATCCCGAAAAGCTGGGACGACCTTATAAATCTCGGAAAAGTCTTTGAAAAAAATAAAAGCTATCCTCTCGACCTCGATATACAGTCAGGCTATACCGCATGGTATCTGTCAGTAGTATATGGTCAGCAGAAATTCGGCAAGGAATTTATCTCTCAGGACGGCACTCTCAATTTTACAGTTGATGAAATTGCTCAGTCACTTGAATTTTATAAAATGCTTGAGGATAATTCAGTGGTTCGTACAGTAAGACAGCGTGTAAATGATGACGGAAATGATGCTCTTTATCAGTCATCAGTATTTATTGACGGTTCAGTTGCAGGTGTTCTTGAATGGGGCAGTGCTGTGGGAAAATATGAAACAAGTCTTGAGGAGGATAACCTTGTTGCAGGAAATCTGCTTTTTCTGGACGACTGTGAGGTTTCAGGCTGGTTTGTAAAGCCCTCGCTTATGTATGCCATAAACAAAAATACAAAATATCCGCAGCAGTCAGCGTTATTTGTCAATTTTATTCTCAATGACAGCGAATGTGCTGAAATTCTCGGAACATCAAGAGGTATTCCTGCAAGCAGTTCAGCTTATAAGGCTCTTGAAGAAAACAATATGTTAAAAGGTCTTGCCTATGAATCATATATTCAGATAAATGAATGCAGTCCCGTTTCAATGAGTCCTTATATGGAGCTTTCTGAAATGAGAAACTGCTATAACTCTGCAATCGAAAATGTTTCATACGGAATGATGACTGCTGAAGAAGCTGCACAGCAGATGTATGACCAGATGCAGAAAATTCTTGCAAAATACAAGGATTCTTGATATGAAAAAATTTAAAAACAATGGCTTTTTATATATTCTGCCATGGATACTCGGATTTATCCTTTTTAAAATGTATCCGATAATATATTCACTGATTTTAAGCTTTACTGATGGAAATATACTCGGAAAACCTCAGTTTACGGGATTTGAAAACTATATCCGTGCATTTTCGGACAAAGATGTCATAAAAAGCTTTGCTGTTACGGTGATTTATGCATTTATTGAAGTGCCTCTGAAGCTCATGGTATCGCTGCTTGTGGCTCAGCTGCTTTCAGCACGCATAAAAGGCATGGGATTTTTCAGAACCGCATACTATATTCCTACAATACTCGGCTCGAATATTGCCGCTGCGGTATTATGGAAATATCTGTTTTCATCAAAGGGATATGCAAATCAGCTTCTTGCAGTTTTCGGAATTGAACCTGTAAGCTGGTTCGGCGAACCGTTTCCGGCTCTTATGACGGTTATACTCCTCAGAGTCTGGGAATTTGGTTCTTCAATGGTGATATTTCTTGCCGGAATAAATGAAGTCCCGAAAGAACTCTATGAAGCCGCTGAAATTGACGGGTGCAGCCGAATAAACCGCTTTTTCAGAATTACAGTTCCGATGATAAGACATCTTATTTTCTTTAATTTCATAATGCAGATGATACAGGCATTTCAGGAGTTTAACGCTCCGTATATGATAACGGGCGGAAATCCTCTTAATTTCACTTATCTGATATCAATGCTCATCTATGACAATTCATTTATATATTTTGATATGGGCTATGCAAGTGCTGTATCATGGATACTGCTTATTGTGCTTGCTGTTCCTTCAGCAATTATGATTAAAAAATATGAGAGGGACGGAGCATGAAAAAATACAGATTAATCAGAAAAATTCTTATTTATATATTTCTCTCGGCAACGGCTCTTGTAATGCTTTATCCCCTGATATGGCTTTTCGGAGCATCTTTCAAAAGCAATCCGGAAATATTCTCATCATTATGGTTTATGCCTGAAAAATTTGATTTCAGCTCATATATAAAAGGCTGGAATACCTCGGGAAGCTATAATATGGGTCACTATTTCATAAATACATTTAAAATAGTACTGCCTAAAACGGCATTTTCAGTGATATCATCTGTAATTACAGCATATGGATTTGCAAGATTTGAATTTCCGCTTAAAAAATTTCTTTTTTCAGTGCTTATAATATCAATGATAATCCCTGAAACTATTCTCAGAATACCATCATACAAGCTCTGGAAAGCATTCGGAATGCTTGATACATATGTGCCTCTTACTCTGCCGTCACTCTTTGCATATGAGGGAATATTTGTATTTATGCTTGTACAGTTTTTAAAGGGTATTCCCCGTGAACTCGATGATGCTGCAAAAATAGACGGCTGCAATTCATTCCAGACTCTTTTCTTTATACTTGTCCCCTGCATGAAACCGGCTGTAATATCAGTCGGAGTATTTACATTTCTCTGGTCTATGAATGAATTTTTAGAACCGCTTATATTTATATCCTCCGTTGAAAAATATCCGCTTTCACTCGCTGTAAGAATGTCAATGGACAGCACCGGTCAGGGATATGAATGGAGCAGTATAATCTCAATGTCATTTATCGGTCTTATACCGTCAGTACTTGTATTTCTTGCAGCTCAGAAATATTTTGTATCAGGTATATCATCTTCCGGTATATCCGGATAAGCAAGGAGAATTATTTTGGAACATATTGAAATTTTCAGGACTTATACGGAAAAAATAATAAACAGCATAAATCCCGAATATCCTGCATGGAACGGCGAATATATCATATCCGGAAGAAAAAATAAATGGAACTATATTGACGGCTGTATGATAAATGCACTTCTGGAGATATATAAAATAAGCAATGATAAAAAAATATTTTCATTCTGCGAAAAATTTGTATCAGCATTTGTGAATGATGACGGAAGCATAAATACATATAATCCTGCGGAATATAACCTTGATAACATAAATCCTGCAAAAAATCTGATAACCCTTTATGAAATGACAGGAAATCACAAATACAGGACTGCTTTTGAATATATATATACTGCACAGGTTAAAAATCAGCCGAGAACTTCAGAAACTCATAATTTCTGGCATAAAAAAATATATCCTGAGCAGATATGGCTTGACGGCGTTTATATGATAATGCCGTTTTATGCGGAATATGAAGTCAGATACAACAATTGCAGAAATATTGATGATATAATCTCACAGTTTGAAAATATCGAAAAAATTATGCGTGACGCAAAAACAGGCCTTTATTATCATGGCTATGACGAAAGCAGAAAAATGAACTGGGCAGATAAAAAAACAGGTCTTTCATCATGCTTCTGGCTCAGGGCAACAGGCTGGTTTATGAGTGCTTTGACGGATACATATGAAAAGCTTGGCGGAATATCCGAAAAAGCTGATACTGTACTGAAACGCATTATTAATAATCTTGCAGAAAGTATTGTAAAATACAGTCATGAAAACGGAATGTTTTCACAGATAATCAATATGCCTCTTGAAAACGGAAATTACTGCGAAACAAGCGGCACACTCCTGACTGCATATGCATTATTCAAGGCGGCAAGGCTTAAAATGACTGATGAAAAGTATATAATTAATGCGGAAAATGCATTTAACGGAGTAATTGAAAACTATACCCAAAGAAATGCTGACGGCAGTATAACGCTTGATAATATATGCCTTGTGGCAGGTCTTGGCGGCGAAAAACAGCGTAACGGAAGCATTGAATATTATCTCAGTGAACCGGTTGTAAAAAATGATGCAAAAGGTATTGCTCCTTTATTAATGGCATATGCGGAGATATTAAAGAAATAATTAAAATACAATAAAAAATGAAAGGAGAAAACAAAAAATGATAGATGTATGTCTTGCAGGAACAGGCGGAATGATGCCGCTTAAAAACAGATGGCTGACCTGTTTCTTTATGGAATACAACGGAAAGGGTATGCTTATTGACTGCGGAGAGGGTACTCAGATAGCTCTTGCTGATGCAGACTGCAAATTAAGCAAGCTTGATGTGCTTTTTATAACTCATTTTCATGCTGACCATATTTCAGGACTTCCGGGGCTTCTTTTGTCACTCGGGAATTTTTCAAAAACCACTCCCCTTAAAATCTATCTCCCTGAGGGCGGTACTGAAATAGTAAAAAATCTCTGCTGTATATGTCCATGTCTGCCGTACAGCCTTGAAATTACTGAACTCAGCACAAAGCATACTGAAAAATTTTCAGTTCCTGAACTTGATATGCTTGAAGTGACTTCAATGCCTCTGCGTCATAAGGTTGAATGTCTTGGATATTCATTTAAATTTTCCAAAAAGCCTGTTTTCAATCCTGAAAAAGCAAAGGAACTCAATATTCCGGTAAAAAAATGGAGCATTCTCCACGGCGGTGAATCCGTTGAAACTGATGACGGCAGAATTATTACTCCTGATATGGTTATTGATGGGAAACGTGACCCGATAAAGATAACTTATTGCACTGATACTGTATTTTTCAAGGATATGATTGATTTTGCGGAAAATTCAGACCTTCTTATAAGTGAAGGAATGTATGGTGATGAAGAAAATGCTGAAGATATGAGGAAAAAAGGGCATATGCTTTTTTCACATTCAGCTGAACTTGCCGTTAAATCCGGCTCAAAGGAATTATGGCTTACTCATTACAGTCCTGCACTTAAAAATCCCAATATCTACAGCGGTTATGTAAAAAAAATATTTCCAAAAACCATAATTTCAAAGGACGGTATTAAAAAAACATTTAAATAATATAACGGTGATTTTTTTGCAGGAGTGATAAAATATGCATATTCTTCATATCGGATTCAATTCAATACATGACAGAAGTTTCAGAACTGAACGCCCTGAAGGTACTGAGGGTTATATGCTGATAGTCCTTAAAACTCCGGCTGTTTTTGAACTCTATGGCGAAAAGAATATCGTTGACAGAAATTCAATAGTTATATATGATAAGCATACTCCGCACTGTTATTATGCGATAGAGGACGTTTTTGTAAATGACTGGATACATTTTGATACTGACTATGATACTGATTTTTTCAGGTCGCTTGATTTGCCGCTCAACAGCATTATAAAATTCGGTGATGTAGAATTTATAAGCAGTATAATAAGAAATCTTTGCAGCGAATTTTATTCAGTCAATTCAAAAAGAAATGAAATGCTTGACTGTCTTTTAAAAACTATGCTTATCAAAACAAGTGAAATGATATCTGTAAGCAGTCTTACAAAATTCTCAAATCCTCATTACGGAAAACTTTTCAGCCTCAGAGAAAAAATATATAAAAATCCTCAATATAAATGGACAGTTGATGAACTCTGTCATGAAATGAATATGTCACGCTCATATTTTCAGCTTATATACCGTCAGACATTCGGAATAACCTGTATTTCAGATGTAATAAACTGCAAGATAAATCATGCAAAGAATATTCTTACAACTACTAATCTGAGTATAAATGAAACCGCTGAAGAATGCGGATATGACAACAATGAACATTTTATGCGTCAGTTCAAGAAGCATACAGGCGTTACTCCAAGCGAATACAGAAAAAAATATAAATAAAAGGTGATATTTTTCTATGGACAGCTATACAGCACTTAATGAAAACAGCTACAGAATAGGAAAGGTTACAATCGATTTAAGTCTTCATACCCAGAGTGCAGATGAAGCTTTTTTTCACTATTTCGGCAATGATGTGCTTTATTCAATAAAACGTACTATACATGATGATGATATAGATTCATTTACTAAAGCTGTATGCAGTGCTGAAAATTCAGGAACTGTAAAAACTGTTCTTAGAATGAAAGGCTGCTTTGGCGATTACAGATATGTTCTTGCTTCAATATCAAGAAATAATATTCTCTCAAAGGACGGAAATATTTTTATTGATATCTCACTTCATGATATACTGTCGCTTGAAAGACTGCTCTATGCATCTGAATACAAGATAAATGAATACCGTTTCACTCTTAGTATGTGCAGGGATTTGGCTTTTGAATACAGCTTTGAAACCAAACGCATAAGAATTTATTTCTTTGATTCATACAGAGATATAATAGTTGCTGATGAAGAAATAGATGTATGGAAAAAATCTGCTGCTGAAAACAGATTTATTGAAAATAATATGCTTTCAGTTCTTGATGACCTTTGCAGCGATATCAAAAATGGTATATACCGCTTTGAATATGAATTTGAATCAAGTATATTCTCTCTTGGCAGAAAAAAAGAATACTGTCTTGTAAAGGGAGTTACTCATTATGACGATATCGAACACAGAAAAGTTCTCGGAACTATTTCAGTTATAAATCCGAGAACAAAAGCTAAGGATATGAATTTTGCAATAGAATTCAATACAGATTCACTTACAGGTCTTATGAACCGTTCAGCTGCTGTACACTATGCAAAGCGTCAGACTGCCGCACAGCCTGAACATTCAATAAATATCGTTATTTTAAATCTTGACTGTTTCCGCAATATCAATAACAATTATGGTCATGTATTCGGTGATGAAGTGCTTTATCAGACAGGAAAAATCATAAAAACTGAAACAGGTTCAAGAGGTATTGCCGGAAGAATCGGCGGCGATGAATTTATGATGGTAATTGAGGGTACAATAGATGAAATAGATTTAAGAGGCATACTCCGTGCAGTAAGAACAAAAATTGAACTCTCATTTGCAGGCAGAAATATAAAAATTACCTGTTCAATGGGTATAGCTTCATATCCTAAAGACAGCCTTAGCTATGATGAACTGTTCGCACAGGCAAATCATGCGCTTTGCATTGCCAAGCAGAAAGGCGGCAACAGATATGTCATATATGACAGGGAAAAACATGGAAGTCCTGACGATACTATCTCCAAAAACAATCCTAAAAACAGCAGATTAAGATTTGTAAGCAGCATATGCAGGGAAATATTCACCTCCGTAAAGCCGGATATGAATGATATTCTTTTTAAAATTGCTGAAATGTTTGAACTTGACAATATTGATGTATATTCCGGAAACGATATGAAATGCATATACAGCCTTTCAGGAAATCAGGACAGAAATGCAGACTACTTTTTCAGCGACAGCTATGCCGATAATTTCAGCTGTGACGGATATTTTGCCATTGACAACATAAATATGCTTGAAGGACGTTCACAGAACGCATTCCTTTATTTTACAGAACATAATATAATGGGTGCTGTACAGTTTATCTGTTCCGACAGCAATAAGCCTGAAATATTCATATCATATGAACTTGCAGGGCATTTTAAAAAATGGTCTGATATGGATATAAGCTATCTCACGATAATAGGCAGAGCTGTTGCAGACGGCATATTACAGCAATCTTTGTAAATATTAATAATTATTTTCTGTAGGGGCGACCATTGGTCGCCCGCATGAATTATGGTTAAACCATAGATTCGGTATTTGTTTTTGGTATGAAAAAATCATTGGTTGCACGCCTGAAATTCCGGTGAACCCAAACGGGCGACCATTGGTCGCCCCTACAAAACGAATTGGCATTAATATACATCAGACAGATTGAAAATAAAAATCCTGAAAGGAAGGATAAATATGCTTGATAAATTCAATACAACATATGAATATGATGTTTCAAAGGAAGATGTCGAAGAACTCAGCCGAAAACTCGCTCAGCTTGAACAGGCTGTAAAAATTAAAAAAATCCCTGTCATAATACTGTTTGAAGGCTGGAGTGCTTCCGGAAAAGGTGAAATGATTTCAAAGCTTATAAACTGCTTTGACCCGAGAAGTTTTAAAGTCCTTACAATAAGAAATGCCTCTGAAGATGAAGCAAGAAAACCTATTATGTACAGATTCTGGAAAGATATCCCTCAGAAAAGCAGATTTTCTATCATGGACAGAAGCTGGTACAGGGAAACAGTCTATCAGTATATGAATGAAAAAATCTCAAAACAGGATTTTAAAAATATACTCGATACAATAAATATAACTGAACGTCAGCTTTGCGATGATGGATATGTAATAATCAAATTTTTCCTCAATATCTCAAAATCTGAACAGAAAAAACGTCTTGACAAACTCCAGTCATCTGATATTACAAAATGGCGTGTAAATAAAAATGATATAAACAGCAATAAAAATTATGACCGCTGGCAGAAATGGTTCGGAAGAATGCTCAGCGGCTCAAATACCGATTACTGTCCATGGAATATAGTTGCCGCTGATGAAATGCTCTCATCTGTATATCAGATTTACAGCCATACAGTTTCAGTACTTGAAAACGCAATAAGCGGAAAAACTGACAGACTCCCGCAATTTGATACGATAAATCCCGAAAAACCACAGTTCCCTCTCATACAGATGAAAAAACTTTCTGAATATGACCTCTCAAAATCATTCCCTGAAAATCTTTACAGAGAAGAACTCAAAAGTCAGCAGAAACTTCTTTCAAAGCTCCATAACAAATGCTATATAAAAAGAAAACCTGTAATAATCTGTTATGAAGGCTGGGACGCAGGCGGCAAGGGCGGAAGTATCAGACGTGTAACAAATGCTCTTGACCCACGTGGATATGAGGTTGTTCCGATATCTGCCCCTGACAGTACTGCTCTTTCAAAGCATTATCTCTGGCGTTTCTGGGAAAATATCTGCAAAAGCGGCCATATAACAATATTTGACAGAACATGGTACGGCAGAGTAATGGTTGAAAAAATTGAAGGCTTTACTCCTGTTGCAAGATGCAGTCAGGCTTATCAGGAAATCAATGAATTTGAAAAACAACTTTCTGACTGGGGAGCTGTTATAATTAAATTCTGGATGCAGATTGACAAGGACGAACAGCTTGCAAGATTTACACTGCGTCAGAATACTCCTGAAAAGCAATGGAAAATTACTGATGAAGACTGGCGTAACCGTGACAAATGGGAACTTTATGAATCAGCTGTCAATGAAATGCTTCAGAAAACTTCAACTGTATATGCTCCATGGACTGTTATTGAAGGAAATGACAAGAAATTTGCAAGAATAAAGGCTCTTAAAACAATCAATGAAGCAATAGAAAATTCTCTTGAATAACTGTAACACATTTTAATACCATTCATATAATGTACTATGAAGCGGAAAGCTTCAAATATCTTTTGTAAAAGGAGTCTTTTATTATGTATGGTTGCGGAAATGGCGGTTGCTGGTGGATTATTATAATTCTTCTTCTCGTTTGCTGCTGCGGATGTGGCTGTGGCGGTAATATCGGCTGCGGCGGCAATGACTGTGGCTGTGGCGGCGGCTGCGGCGGAAACGGCTGCGGTTGCGGATGCTGATTTAACTTAATCAGGTTTCCTTTACGGGCGGGCATATATTAATATGTCCGCCTTTTTGGCGGCAAGATGCCATCTTCAATCCATAAAATAACGCAAATTCGATGAATTGTTTAATGTAGGGGCGACCATTGGTCGCCCGCCTGAAAATTCCGGTAAATCTAACGGGCGACCGATGGTCGCCC
>DJFA01000011.1:0-6077 GCA_002431975.1 Ruminococcus sp. UBA5884 | reverse complement strand
TCGCCCCTACAAAATATAAGAAAAATTCCTTGTTTTCAATCATAAAATTTCGTTGTCGAATTGGCGTTAAAATAACGCAAATTCAATTCATGAAATAATATCCTTTACGAAATCATTTGCTCTTCTGTAGATATCCTCCGGTTTTTCACCTATAAAGAACTGACCGTTTTCATAAAGTATCTCACCGTTTACCATAGTCATTTTTATATTAATCTTGCTGCCGCTGTATACGATATTTTTTACAATATTATTTACCGGCTGCATATTCGGCATATGCATATCAATCACAATAAGGTCAGCCTTTTTGCCAATTCTCAGTTCATTGCAGTCATAAAGTCCCATAGCTTCCGCACCGCCCTGAACAGCCATCTGCAATACTTTTTCAGCCGGACAGGCTGCGGCATTTTTTTGTTTAATCTTCTGCAAGCCTGTTACAAGAAACATCTCCCTGAACATATCAAGACAGTTATTGCTTGCACTTCCGTCCGTGCCTATTGCAATATTTATATTTTCTGAAAGCATTTCAGATATCGGAGCAATACCGCTTGCAAGTTTTAAATTTGATGAGGGATTTGTCACTGCCCACAGCTTTTTTTTACGGAATATCTCCATATCATTTTCACTCATATGAATACAGTGAAATCCTCCTCCGCCGTATTCAAACATTCCGAGGCTGTCAAAAAGCACTGTAGGAGTCATTCCATGCCGTCTGATACAGCCTTTTACCTCCTCTGCGGTTTCAGAATTATGCATAAATACAGGAGCTTTATATTTCTGTGACAATTCGGCAATGCTTTTAAGAATATGAATATCTGACGTATATTCAGCATGAAATCCAAGCTGATACGATATAAGCGGATTATATGAATTGAATTTGTTATAGTATTCATCGATTTTTTCAGGAGTTTCAGTAAAATTATTGATTTCTCCGCAAAGAACCATTCTGAATCCGCAGTCAGCCGCCGCATCAGCCATTGCCTGTGGTTCAAAATACATATCAAAACATGATGTTATGCCGCTTGTAAGATATTCCATAATTGCTATTTTCGTAAAGCAGTATATATGTTCAGGAGCAAGCTTTTTTTCAAGAGGAAAAACCTTGTCATTAAGCCATCTGTCAAGCGGCAGGTCATCAGCATATGAACGCAGGAATGTCATCGGTGAATGTGTATGTGCATTTTTAAAACCGCCGGATATGATATTTCCGTCAAGATTTATTTCACGGTCAAATTTTATATCATGCTGAATTTCATCTCCGATATAGCTTATAAGATTATTTTTTACGCAAAGTTCTCCCCTGATTACCTCCGGAATATTTTTATCATTATTTACAATTATTCCTCCATTGTAAAATCTTATATTCATAATATCACCTCTGAATATATGCTTTTTACAGATTCTGAAACAAGTTTTCTGAATACAGGAGCAGCCTTGTCAGCGGCAGCCTGTACTTCCATATGGCTGAGCGGTTTATCTGATATGCCGCACGCCATATTTGAAATGCATGATATTCCGCATATTTTCATACCCATATGATTTGCAGCCACCGCCTCGCATACAGTACTCATTCCAACAGCGTCCGCACCCATACAGCCAAGCATTTTTATCTCGGCAGGAGTTTCATATGCAGGCCCTGTAAGCTGTACATAGACTCCTTTTTTAAGACTGATATCATTTTTTTCAGCACATTTTTCAATAATACTGATAAGATTTCTGTCATAAACTTCACTCATATCAGGGAAACGCACTCCGAGTTCATCTATATTTTGACCGATAAGACAGCTTTTCACAAAGCATGATATATGGTCTGATATAAGCATAAAATCTCCTGCATTGAAATTCCTGTTTATGCCTCCTGATGCATTTGTAAGGAACAGCACTTCTGCACCAAGCATTTTCATAAGACGAACCGGAAGCACAACATCATTCATGCTGTAACCCTCATAGAAATGAACTCTGCCCTGCATTATAACCACAGGCACATCGCCGTCATATCCGAAAACAAAGCGTCCCTTATGACCGGCAACCGTTGAAACAGGAAATCCTTTTATACTGTTATAGCTGACTGTATCAGTAATTTTTATGCTGTCCGCATATCCGCCGAGTCCTGAGCCGAGAACTATGGCTATTGCCGGTTTGAAGTCCGGATTTATCATAGTTTTTATATTTTCATAGCAGCCGAGAAGTTTTTTATAGTTTTCATTCATATTAATCAGCCTCTTTTCTGTAGTTATTCAATAAATTTCATTGTAATTATTATAGCATTTTTATATCATATATACAATAGGTACAATAAAAGAATATAAGCAAAATTCCATATTTTCAATTATAAAATTTTGTTGTCTAATCCGTTGAATATGCATATATTCAAAATTGTGGCAGATAATAAGAAAAACATTTCTGAAGGGAGTTTTTCTTTTGAAAAGAATTGCTGTAATGTGTTTTATTACATCTCTTGCCGTGTCAGGAGCATTTATATCATCATATATCTATGAAGCAAATCTGCCTCAGGCATATACAGCCGCTGTTTCAGATATAGTATTTGCTGAAAATGTAATTGCCTCCGGTGAAGTGGTATCACTTGACGGAACTCTGAAAATAAATGCTGTTATCAATGAAAAAAATGCTTCAAAAGTAAAAGCCGGTCAGTCAGTTACAATAAGCGGAAACGGTTTCGGCGAATATTCAGGAACAATTGAAAAGGTTTCAGATAATGCCCGCCATCTTGCAAACGGATTGACTGAAGAAACTGTAGTTGATATACAAGCCGGATTTGATGATGAATATGATTTGTCTGAAATAAGAAGCGGCTATACTGCCTCACTTAAAATAAATATTTCAGATAAAAAAAATATAAGAGTTGTACCATATAAAGCAGTCCATACAGATAAAAACGGTCTTAATTACCTGTATATATTCAGAGATGGTATGTCAGTCAGAAAAAATGTCGTCACAGGCTGTGAAACAAGCGAGGGAACTGAAATAATTTCAGGAATAAATAAAAATGATATAATTCTTGTTTCGGATAATAATTCTCTTTCAGACGGCTGTTTTGTAAATATAGAGGAATAAAAAATATGTTCAGTATTATTAAAAAAACTATTTCAGAACTTATGTACAGCAAAATAAAATTTTTCCTTACAGTAGGAGGAATAGCTGCCGGAATAATGTCCGTAATAATTATATATTCAGTCGGCGAAATAGGAAAAATTCAGATTAATTCAATGCTTGAAGGCATGGGTCTTGACAGTATTGTAATATCAGGAAATATCAGCAATACTGAAGGACTCGATGAAAATGACCTTGAAAATGTAAAGAATATGAATGAAGTAAAAAATGCCATGCCGCTTATGAATACAGTAACCTATTGCAGCTCTGATGATGACAGTTATTTTCAGTGTATGCTCTGGGGAGTAAATGAAGATGCTGACAATGTTATAGACCTTGATGTTGAATACGGACGAATGATAAATAAAGGCGATGTAAAGAATCAGTCACAGATATGCATAATAGACAGCTCTCTTGCAGACGATATCTATAAAAACAGTGATGCTCTCGGAAAAACTCTCGGGGTAGTCATAAACGGAAAAACCAGATACTATGAGATAACAGGCATAGTTGACAATGGAGTGAGTATGCTCCAGTCAATGCTCGGAGGAGTAATTCCATCTTTTGTATATATCCCGTATACTTCAATGCAGAATGATACGGCTCAGTACTGTTTCAATCAGATAGCTGTAAAAATCAATGATGAAAATAACAACAGCAATATAAAAAATGATATTGAACAGACCGTTGTATCAAAACGTGATATAAAATCCGATATAACAGTAAGCAGTTTTTTAAGCCAGAAAGATACTCTTTCAGAAATACTGACTCTTATAACTGTTATTCTTACCGCAATAGCAGCAATATCTCTTATAGTTTCAGGATTTTCAATAATGAATATAATGCTTTCCTCAGTAAAGGAGCGTACCCGTGAAATCGGAATAAAAAAATCTCTCGGAGCTAAAAATACTGATATAGCATTTGAATTTCTTGCAGAATCAGCAGCCATAACCTTTACAGGCGGCGTTATCGGTGCAGCCGGCGGAACTGCAATCGCTTTTGCAGGCTGTCTTATAACAGGCACTGAAATATTCTTCAATGCCGGAATTATAGTATATCCGATATTTTTTGCAGTACTTACAGGTCTGATATTCGGCGTATATCCGGCATATAAGGCTGGAAAACTCAATCCCTGCGATGCTTTCAGAAACTGATTTTTTTCCTTAATATGATTTATGCAATGTATATAAAAAAATATTACAAATTTGTAACAACTCATAAAAAGTCATGCATAAACAATAAAAAACTATTTTAATTATAGACTTTTTTAATCCTTTATGTTAAAATATA
Organism: Ruminococcus sp. UBA5884; assembly: GCA_002431975.1. Classification (GTDB taxonomy): domain Bacteria; phylum Bacillota; class Clostridia; order Oscillospirales; family Ruminococcaceae; genus UBA5884. The sequence goes on along the minus strand of DJFA01000011.1, from coordinate 1,679 downwards.
TTAAGAATTTATTCAATAGTTAACGACTGTTTCTTTATTCCTGTATGGGAAAATAAATTTTAAGGTGAGAAATTAATGAAAATGAGGAAGGATATCTTGAATATAGCTGTTATTATTTCAGGAATAGACGAAGAATATCAAAGCACTATTTTAAAAGGCGTTCAGAAATGTGCGGAAGAACTCAATATAAATATTTCACATTTTATCGCTTTTGGCGGAATCCTGCATAATCAGAAGCACGATATCGGCGAATTCAATATTTATAATCTTGTAAATTATGAACGCTTTGACGGCGTTATTCTTATTACCAATGTAATATCTTCTCCGGAAATAACTGAACAGATTGTTCAGAAAGTCAAAAAAGCCGGCATTCCGGCTGTAAGTATCGATAATGACCTCGATAAATCAATGTATCATATCGGCATTGACAATAAAAAAGCTATGAAGGAAATCGTCAAGCATATTGTTGAAGTTCATAATGTAAAAACTGTCAACTATGTTTCAGGCCCTTCAGATAACCCTGAAAGTATTCTGAGATTTGAAGCCTACAAAGAAGTCCTTGCTGAACATAATATTCCGTTTGAAGAGGAAAGAGTCCATCATGGATTTTTCAGAGCTGTTGACGGAAGAAATGCCGTTTTTGAATTTGTTAATTCAGAACTCCCTTTTCCGGAAGCAATAATCTGTGCAAATGATGCTATGGCTATAGCCGTTATAACTACTCTTACCTCACTCGGAAAAGAAGTTCCGGAAGATGTTTTAGTTACCGGATTTGATAACGTTTACAATGCAAGAAACTATTACCCTGAAATAACATCTGTTCAAAGACCTCTCTTTGAATCAGGATATAAAGCCTGCCAGAAAATCTATAATCATATAATGGGAATAAATCAGCCAAGAAGCGAAATCCTTGAAACTACTCCTGTATATGCACAAAGCTGCGGCTGCCACAGCAAAATGAGCGATGATATCGGCGGATTCAAAAAGGAAAATTATTATCTTATGGATATGTATAACCGTCATATTTCACTTGTAAACAGAATGTCATGCTCTTTAGCTGAAAGCGAATCAATTGAGGAAAATATAAATAATCTCAAAAGTTTCATCATGGAAATTGAATGCGAAAAATTTTTCCTCTGTATGTGTGAAAACTGGACAGGCAAAAAAACTGAAAGAAACAATACAAGCTATGTAAGCACTTCAAATATGTTCCGTGCTGATAATTATCTTATAAACGGCTATACTGAATTTGTTGATGTGCCTCTTGTTTACTGCGACAATAATTTCGGATTCCTTGAAGGTTTTGAAACCTCACTTATGCTCCCTGACCTCTATGCTGATACAAGCAAAAGCAAACTATACTACTTCGTTCCTATTCATTTCCGTGAAAGAGCGTTGGGTTACTGTGTAATATGCAACAGTAAATTTCCTCTTGAAAGTCCTCTTTTCCATACATGGATTATGAATATCAGCAATTCTCTTGAAAATATAAGAAAACTCATGTGCCTTGAAGATGTTCTCAGTGAAATTGACAAGCTTTATGTGATAGACCCTCTCTCATTCATATACAACAGAAACGGCTTCAACAGAAATACTGATGAGCTTTTCCTTGAATGCATAAGAGAAAAACGTCCTGCAATGATAATGTTTGCTGATATGGACAAAATGAAATATATAAA
>DJFA01000025.1:14777-32646 GCA_002431975.1 Ruminococcus sp. UBA5884 | reverse complement strand
GCTTCGAGCTCTTTGGGGTAATTACACATTCAGACTATTATCTATTGACTTTGCAGGCAACAAGGGGGTATAATAATAAATATGGAAAGGAGGGAATTTTTAATGATAAAGAAAACAATTACTCTTGAAGGAATAAATGATGTCAAAAAATTTGTAAATGTTGTTTCAAAATATGAATTTGACGTTGATTTACTTTCAGGAAGATATGCTGTAGATGCAAAATCAATAATGGGTATATTCAGTCTTGACCTCACAAAACCTATTGAAATGGAAATTCATGCTGAAGAAGATGATGAAGCAGCTCAGAATTTTCTTGAAGAAATTAAAGATTATATCTGATAATTTCAATTATTTATGAAAAAGTCGGCATCAAAAAATATGATGCCGATTTTTTTTATTGTCTTATATATATCCCCTGAGATTCAATGAAATCTTCAAGTTCCTGCTTAGCTTGTTCAGCCCAATCATTGTTATTATCATCATTAATAATGTTTTTATCATTATTGACAGGAGCTTTTTTTGTTTTCTGTTCATCCGGGAAATTATCAGATTTTTTTAAATATTCATTCATATTTATCACTCCTTTTTATAATTATACCATAAGAACAGAAAATCTTCAATAACAAAAATTAAGAAAATTTAAAGCAAAAACTTTATTTTATTCACCGCTTACAACTTTCTGAAGTATAAGCAATGCATCAGCTGAAGTTACAGAACCATCTGAATCAACATCGGCTGCTGAAGTATCTGAAATAACAGATGACATATCATTTCCAACTACTACATTAAGAACTATCAATGCATCATAGGCTGTAATATCACCACTGCCATCAACATCATAATTGTATGCTTTCAAGAATTTATCACTAATAGAACTTGAAATATTCAACAATGTCTGTTCTTCAAAGATATCATTCATTCCACTGCTGCTTAAAACTTCTCTGAAATCGCCTGAACTTCCATTGCTGCTTAATTCAATATAACTGTCTATTGCTGACTGTCTGTCAGTCAATGATGTATTCCAGATTTCAAACGCTGCTATTCCTGATGTTGCATATGATATATAATATCCCGGCTGCTCAAACAGATGACTTACATAATACCAGTCAATACTTTCTTCAAGGTTATATTTAACCTCCAAATCATCATAAAGCTTTATAAGCTCTGCTGATGTCATATCAGGATTTTCATAAACGCTCATTTCAAATTCTGCTATCATACAACCTGAAGATACTGCCCACAATATATTTGATACACTCATTTTTGCAGATAAATCAGAATACTGTTCGCCATATATCTGAGAATAATATGGTATATACAAAAATTCTAATGCCTGTGAGGATATTTCTGATAAATCCAATGAACTTCCATTAGTGCCTGCCTGATACATTTCATTATAATGTCCGAATTCATGCACAAAGGTCATTACATCATCATAATTTTCATTTGTATTGATAAAAATATATGGTGAACCAATACTTGAAAAATATGCGGTGAATGCTCCATCGGCTCTGCTTTTCCCATCTTGTGCCGGTTCAATAGAATATGTTTCATAGTTATCCATATAGTCAAATGCCTGCTTGATTTCAGGTGATATATTTTCTATTGTACTGCCAAGGAAATCAAACAATTCATCTTTGCTATACGATAATGCACTATAATCTTTCCACGATGAATCACTAACTATATCGTCTATCATATCATTATACAAAACAGACATATTTTCTGCAACTGAATTACAGAGGCTTTTTGCTTCTTCAATTGTATAATCCCTTGAATACATATAATCATATGCAAACTGCATATAATCAGTGCTGACCTGACTATTGGCATAGTCATTATTGTATTTTACCATTTCAAGATATAAATCTGCAAACTGTTCCTCTGTAGAACTATCATCATTCACCAATGTATAATACTGATTGATATATTCATTCACTTTAGTTGAATAAGCGGCATCGGCTTCTGATTCTGAACCATCATAATTAAGATACATATCTACTGTATCTTTTCCAAGTTCATCAGAAAGCTTTGTGTAGTATTTACTGATACCTGCTGCGTATTTTACAGATTCATTGAACATATCATACGTTTTATAATATATATTCTGAGAATAAGCCATTTCATTGAAATAATTATCATCTGAGGTATCACACTGATATAATATATTAGCTATCTGACACATATCCTGCATATAGGCTACTGCATATGCTATAATATTCAGGTCTGAAAGCATCTCTTCTTCATCATAGCCATTGTCACAATTAGTCTTGAAATCTGTTCCCATCTGCTCAATTTCATCAATACTAATATGTTCATAGACTGTTGTCAGGTCTGAGAGATTTATTTCTCCATGCACTGCCTGAGAATTATATGATTTGTTCTGTGCTTCAAGAAATGTTAAATATGACTGCGGCTCAAAATAATAATCATCTTTTTCAGTATCCGCTGATACAGGTATAAACATTGTTGAAAGCAATGAAAGCGAAAGTATCGCTGAAACTGCTTTCTTTAAATAAAATTTCATTTGATTCCTCCTTTTTAATATTAAAGACAGATTATTTTTAATTAACGCAAATGAGTTCACTTGTTAAGATTTGCTGTAAACCCGGCGGGCGAACACAGTTCGCCCCTACACAAAAATTATTATATAATCTGTCTTTAACTCTAATTAATTATTTATGAATTTCAGAACTGTTAAGAACTCTGATGTTGTTTCTTGTAAGTACACCTATTGCTTTATCATTATCTTCAACTCTGAGAATAACAAAGGCTGTATCTACTGATTCACTGATAAATGCATACATATACTCAACATTAATATGGTTTTTATCAAGGATTTCCATTGCGTCAGAAAGTCCGCCCGGCTTATCTTCAAGCCCGATTCCGATAACATCAGTTATTGTTACTGTGCATTCTTCACCTTTAAGTGCTTCATAAGCTTTTGATGGATTATCAACTATAAGTCTGAGTATTCCGAAATCCTTTGTATCAGCTATTGACAATGCTCTTATATCAATATTGTTTTCTTTAAGAATGTTTGTTATTGCAGAAAGTCTGCCCTGCTTGTTTTCTACAAAAATTGAAATCTGTTTTATTAACATATATAATCAGCTCCTTAATGAAGTTTTCTTTTGTCGATTACTCTTACTGCTTTTCCTTCTGTTCTCTGGATAGTCTTAGGCTCTACAAGCTTTATATCCGCTGATATGCCAAGTGTAGATTCAACACCGGCTTTTATAAGCTTCTCCTGCTGTTCAAGGCTCTTTACTGTATCAGAGAACATTTCAGGAGATATTTCAACCTGAATTTCAAATGTATCAGTATTGTTTTTTCTATCAACAATAATCTGATAATAAGGTGCTGTATTTCCAAGTGAAAGCAATACACTTTCAATCTGTGAAGGAAATACATTAACTCCTCTGATAATAAGCATATCATCTGAACGTCCTGCCGGCTTCTTCATTTTAATCAATGTTCTGCCGCATGAACATTTTTCTCTTGTAAGTATGCCAATATCCCTTGTTCTGTATCTGAGCAGCGGAAATGCTTCCTTGGTTATACAAGTAAACACTATTTCACCCTGCGAACCTTCCGGAAGAACTTCCCCTGTTTCAGGGTCAATCGTTTCAGCAATAAAATTATCTTCATTGATATGCATTCCTGTCTGCTCTTCACATTCAAATGATACTCCAGGCCCTATAATTTCAGTAAGTCCGTAAATATCATATGCTTTACAGCCAAGTCCTGCCTGTATCTGCTGACGCATTTCCTCTGTCCATGGCTCTGCTCCAAACAATCCGCCTTTAAGCTTTATTTCATCTTTGGATATTCCCATTTCTTTCATGGTTTCTGCAAGGAATAATGCATATGATGGTGTACAACACATATATGTAGAACCAAAATCTTTGAGAATGTTAATCTGACGCTTTGTATTTCCTACAGATACAGGAATAACTGTCATACCCACTTTTTCAGCTCCGCCATGAAGTCCAAGTCCGCCTGTGAAAAGTCCATATCCATATGATATATGCATAAAGTCCTTATTGGTTGCTCCTGCGGCTGTCAATGCTCTTGCACAACATTCTGACCACACTTCAAGGTCATTTCTTGTATACCCTACAACAATCTGTTTGCCTGTAGTTCCGCTTGATGCATGAAGTCTTACTACTTCATCCATAGGTACTGCAAACATACCATAAGGATATGTATCCCTCAAATCCTGCTTAATTGTGAATGGAAGCTTATGAAGGTCTTCAACCGTTCTTATATCGTCAGGTGTTACTCCTGCCTTTTCCATTCTTGCTCTGTAATAAGGCACGCTTTCATATACCCTTCTTACAGTCTGCGAAAGTCTGAAACTCTGGAGCGATTTAATTTCATTAACTGTTGCACACTCCATAGATTTATTCCAATACTTTCCCATTGGAACCCCCTCCTCATAATTGCTATATATTTATTCTGTTTCTGACTGACATGATACCATCTTTCCAGTTATTATAATCCTGTTCATCACATTCACTGATAAGCTCATTAAGTTCAGATTTATCTGAAAGTATACAGTCAAGTGCTTTTACTGCTTCCTGTTTAAGCTTTATCAATTCCGCTCTGTCTGCTCGCTCTATAATATCATCATATTCAATATCAGGACAGTCATAACAGATATTATTTAAAACCTGGTCGATAACACACGCTGATACCCATACGGCTGCGGCTGTGTCAAGGTCTATGAAATCTTCTTCATTTATTGTCTGCAAAAAAATACTTTTTATTTTTTCTGAAATATTTTCCTGCTCATGAAGTTCAATCACAAAATCACATGAAGAATCATTATCAAATACACCAAAACCCCATGCTCCCATTGATTCACCTCATTTTTATGCATTTCTGCCAAGCTCAAATGCCTTTTTATTAAGTTCAAGGAATTTTGCCGGTACACACTGTTCAAGTGCTTTTTCCCATATTTCCTTATCAAATCCAAGCTTTGTTGAAAGTACTCCCATAAGAACAACATTTGAAGCTTTTGATGTTCCTGCTTCTTCTGCAAGCTTCAGGGCATCAACTGCTGTTACGTCTATATTCATATCTTTAAGCTTCTTTACTATATCTTCAGGGTATTTTGCTGTACCTGTTATTACCGGCATAGGGTCAATTGTCTGGAGCGAGGTTATAAGATGACCGCCCTTTTTAAGATATGATACCCATCTTGCCGCTTCAAGCTGTTCAAATGATATTACTGCATCGGCTTCTCCCTTTTCAACTACAGGAGAATAAACCTCATCACCATATTTAACATATGTTACTACTGAACCGCCTCTCTGTGACATTCCATGTACTTCACTAACTTTTACATCAAATCCCTGTGAAAGCAATACATTTCCAAGAATTCTTGAGGCAAGAAGTGAACCCTGTCCGCCTACACCTACTATCATTACTGATTTAGTCATTATTCATTACCTCCGATTGCGTCAAAATGACACATTTCTGTACAAATTCCACAGCCTACACACTGTGTATGGTCAATATATGCTTTGCCATTCTGCATTGAAATTGCCGGACAGCCGATTTTCAGGCAGGCTTTGCATGATTTACATTTATCTGTATCAACTTTAAGTGCCGGCTTATGCTTTACATATTTCAACAATGCACATGGTCTGCGTGAAATAATAACTGATGGTTCTGCAACTGCAAGTTCTTCCCTGATTGCTTTTTCAGTTTCTGCCATGTTATATGGGTCAACTACTCTTACTCTTTCTATACCTACCGCTTTACAGAGAGTTTCAAGACATACTTTTGCTGCTACATCTCCTTTAAGGTTATATCCTGTTGTAGGATTCTGCTGATGTCCTGTCATGCCTGTTATTGAGTTATCAAGAATTATAACTGTTGAATTAGTACTGTTATATGCTATATTAACAAGCCCTGTTATACCACTGTGCATAAATGTACTATCGCCTATTACTGCTACTGTTTTTTTCTCGCTCTCTGCTCCTCTTGCTTTATTAAAACCATGAATTGCAGAAACAGATGCTCCCATACAGATTGTTGTATCCATTGCACATAATGGTGCTGCTGCTCCGAGTGTATAACAGCCGATATCTCCGGATACGGTTACTTTGAGTTTTGCAAGAGAATAAAATAATCCTCTGTGCGGACATCCTGCACACATTACCGGCGGTCTTACCGGAATATCTTCGCCAAATGTCTGGTATTCATTCTTTTTACCAAGGATTTTTTCTGCTATTATTGACTGTGAAAGCTCTCCGATATATCCAAAAATTTCTTTTCCTTCAACATCTATTCCAAGTGCTTTGCAATGAGTTTCAATTATTCCGTCAAGCTCTTCTATTACATAGATTTTTTTGCACTTTGCGGCAAAATCTTTTATTATCTTTTCAGGCAACGGATTTACTATGCCAAGTTTCAGATATGAAACTGTATTTCCAAGTGCTTCTTTTGCATACTGATATGCTATTCCTGATGAAATAACCCCTATTTCAGTATTGTTGATTTCAATTTTATTAAGCGGTGATGTTTCAGAATAATCTATGAGCTTCTTTGTTCTCTCTTCTACAAATACATGACGCTTTTTCGCAAATGCAGGCATCATTACATATTTCTGAGGATTTTTTACATACTCTTTAAGTCTTTCATCTTTTCTATCGCATACTTCAACACTGCTCTGTGAATGTGATACTCTTGTTGAAAGTCTTACTATTACAGGTGTATCAAACTGTTCAGAAATTTCATACGCTTTCATTGCAAACTCTTTGCATTCTGCTGAATCTGACGGTTCAAGCATAGGAACTTTTGATGCAATCGCATGATGTCTGCTATCCTGCTCATTCTGTGAAGAATGCATTCCCGGGTCATCTGCTACAGCTATTACCATACCGGCATTTACTCCGGTATATGCTGCTGTATACAATGGGTCTGCGGCAACATTGAGTCCTACATGCTTCATTGCACAAAATGACCTTGCTCCTGCTATTGATGCTCCTATTGCTACTTCCATTGCAACTTTTTCATTAGGTGCCCATTCTGCATATACTTCTTCATATTTTGCCACTGCTTCGGTTATTTCAGTTGACGGTGTTCCCGGATAACTGGAGGCTATTTTACAGCCGCTTTCATAAAGACCTCTTGCAAATGCCTCGTTTCCAAGCATTAATTTTTTCATACTCTTAATTTCCTTTCATATGTTTCAGGGACGGTCAAGGAGGGTTAAGACGGTTTTATAATAGCTATATATTATTTTATATAAAATATTTTTCATATGATAGAAATATAAAAACCCTCAAACTCTCCCTGTACCCTCCCTTATCCCAGATATTACTTATTATTTCTCAGGTCAATTATTCTCTTTGCTTTACCCTGAAAACGTTCAAGCGACTTATGTTCAACAAGTGAAACCTTTGTTTCAATTCCAAGAACTGTTTTCAAATCATGGTGAATTTTACTTCTGAGCTTTTCAAGTTCTGCATAGTTCTCAAGGAGTGTGCTGTCGGCAAGTTCGACCTTTACTTCAAGTGCATCAGAATAATTCGCTCTTGTGACAACAAGCTGATAATGAGGTGCTATTTCATCAAATTTCATCAGTACACTTTCAATCTGTGACGGAAATACATTAACTCCTCTGATTTTAAGCATATCATCACTTCTGCCCTTTATTTTGGACATTCTTGCAAATGTTCTGCCGCATTTACATGGTTCATAGTTAATCTGTGTTATATCCTTTGTACGATAACGCAGCATTGGTATACCCTCTTTTGTAAGAGTTGTTATTACAAGTTCGCCCTGTGAACCTCTTGAGAGAACTTCTCCTGTTTTACTATCGATTATTTCAGGATAGAAATGGTCTTCATTGATATGCATTCCTTCACGGTATACACAATCTCCTGCTACTCCAGGCCCCATAAGTTCACTCATACCATAGTTATCAGTTGCAAAAAGTCCGAGAGTCTTTTCAATCTGGTCTCTCATTTCCTCTGTACAGCCTTCTGAACCAAAAAGTCCGAGTTTGAGATTGATATTATCAATAACTCCGAGTTCTCTTGCCATTTCGCCTATATACTGTGCGTATGAAGGTGTTGAAACAAGTGCTGTTGTCTGAAAATCCTGCATAAGCATAATTTGTTTTTCAGTATTTCCGCTTGATGTAGGTACTACTGTACAGCCGATTTTTTCAAGTGCATAGTGAAGTCCGAGTGCTCCTGTAAAAAGACCATATCCGAATGCAATCTGCACTATATCTTCATCAGTTGCTCCTGCTGCTACACAAAGTCTTGCCATGCAATCGCTCCATGTATCGAGGTCTTTTTTAGTATAGCCTACAACGGTCGGTTTTCCGGTAGTACCGCTTGATGCATGGATACGGACGATTTTTTTCATAGGCTGTCCGAAAAGACCGAATGGATATGTATCTCTGATATCAGCTTTTGTTGTATAGGGGATATACTGAATATCACTTAATGATTTGATTTTTTCCGGTGTGACTTTTGCTTCTGCAAGTCGTTTACTATAGAAAGGAATATTGTCAATACAATATCCCACCAGCCATTTAAGTCGTTCAAGCTGAAGTTTTTCTATATCCTTGCGGGGCATAGTTTCTATGTCTTTCTGAAAAAACATTGTTAAAACTTCCTTTCGGTTAGTTGATAGTTTCAGTCAGGAAATATTTCAGTAATAAAGGACTTTTTTACTATATGACTTTAAATCGCAGATGCATAAAAAAAAGACTGTTTAATACAGAAAATACTTCTGACTGATGTCATGTATGATATTATAACATATTTTATCATTATTTTCAACCACTTTTATATTTAAGTCATAAAATAACGCAAATAAGTTTGATTATCCAAATTATAGTTAAGACAAATCCGATGATTATTTTTATGCTTCATTCATCTGAAATTCTGGTAAACTGCAATGGGCGACCAATGGTCGCCCCTACAAAAACACAATTTATGTTAAAATAATACTTGCTGTTACAAAATAATTATGATATAATAAAACAGACAAAAATATTTATAAAGGTGATGATAAAATGCAGGTAGATTTTAATTTATCCGGAGCAGATATCGCTAATTTTGAACACGTCAAATACTGCAAGAAAAATATTCTGCAATATTCTCTGGGAGGTCTTATGTATAGCCCTGCTACAAATAAAACTATTGCTGATGCAGTCATTTCAAGAAAATATAAAGATATACGTTCACTCGCTTTATGTCTTGAAGATGCTGTAAGTGATGATGCTGTTGAAGAAGCTGAAGAACAGCTTTTTATTTCCCTTGAGAAAATATATAACGCTGTTTCTGCCGGTGAACGCTCTGAAAGTGAAATACCTATGATTTTTATCCGTGTAAGAAATCCCGTTCAGATAGAGAGAATTTACAGAAAAATCTGCGGATTCAATCTGCTTACCGGTTTCATTTTCCCAAAATTCACAATATCAAATGCTATTGAATACATAAATGCTGTGGGATATATAAACAGAAATACCATGAAGCCTGTTTATTTCATGCCTATTCTTGAAACATCTGATATTCTTGATATCAATACAAGAGCTGAAACTCTCAAAAGTCTTAAAAAAATTCTTGACAGTGTAAAGGAACTTGTTCTTAATGTAAGAATAGGCGGAAATGATTTCTGCAATATCTATGGATTCAGAAGAAATGTAAATCAGTCTATTTATGATATTGCTGTTATCAGAAATGTTATAGCTGATATTGTAAATGTTTTTGGTGCTGATTATGTTATATCTGCTCCGGTATGGGAATATTTCGGAAACGACAGGAACGATGACTGGCGTAAAGGTCTTATAAATGAACTTGAACTTGACAGACTCAATGGTCTTATAGGAAAAACTGCTGTCCATCCGACTCAGGTTCCTATAATAAACAACTCATTATGCGTTGATAAAAATGACTACTTTGATGCTGTTAAAATACTTAACTGGAAAGATAAAGTTTCCGCTGTTTCAAAAAGTACCGGCGGCGACAGAATGAATGAACAGAAAGTTCATGAAAAATGGGCTGAAAAAATAATCGCTCTTTCATGTATATATGGTGTAAAGTAATATGAGAATTATTGAAAACAAATCCTCTTTTGATACAAGTAAGCTTATAAACATTGCAAAACGTGAAAACAATAAAAAAAGAAGTTTTCTTATTGTTAATCCATCTCAGGGAAAACATATCCCTGTAAAACCATCAGTATGCATTGAACTTTTCAGACAGTTAAGCTCTGAACTTAAAAAATATATTGATGATGATTATAAAAATCTCCTTTTTATCGGTTTTGCTGAAACTGCTACGGCTATAGGTGCAGGAGTTGCCTCGTTTTTTCCGGATTCGGATTATATGCAGACTACAAGAGAATCCATAGATAATACTGAAACTGTTGCTGAATTTAAAGAAATCCATTCCCATGCCGTTCAACAATCCCTTAAATGTACTGACTGGGATAAATTCATCAATGGCAAAAAACATATAATCTTTGTTGAAGACGAAATTTCTACAGGAACTACTATAATGAATTTTGTTGATGTTCTGCGTAATAACGGAAAAGTTCCTTGTGATATCAAATTTTCTGTATGTTCGGTTATAAACGGTATGTCCGCTGAACGTGAAAAGGAACTCGCTTCAAAAGGCGTTATTTTCAGATATCTGCTTAAAATCTCCATGGAAAATCATACTGATGAACCTGCTGATTTGCCTGAAATTCCTCTTGTAAGAAATTCAGAAAAAATCAATATAAGATATCTTGATGCAGGAAATTATATCAATTCAAGAACCGGCGTAAAAATATCTGATTATAAATCAGCTGTTGAAAAACTTTCTCATGAAATAATTTCATATGCCGGCGATTTATCCGACAAAAAAATTGCTGTTATCGGAACTGAAGAATGTATGTATCCTGCAATAATAACTGCTCTTAATATCGAAAACAATTGTAAATCAGTTGTTACTCATTCTACTACAAGAAGTCCTGTTGAACCGCATAATCAGAATAATTATCCTCTTAAATCAAGGGCTTTGCTTGAAAGCTTCTATCAGACAGACAGGAAAACTTTTATTTATAACTCATTCTATGATTATGATACTGCAATAATAATAACTGACAGCCGTTCATACAGTGAAAATGCTGTTATGAAAATTACTGATGCATTCTGTAACTGCTGCGATTTTATTATAGTAAGGTGGTCTGAATTATGATGCGTTCTTCCTATCTCAAAGATGATGTTACAATTCTTTTAAAAGATATTACAGGTCTTGTTGAACCTCTGCCATCTGAAAAAAGAGAACCTCTTATTCAGAGTGGTGTACATTATTGTGAAATGCTTCCGCTTGAATATGTTCCAAGTCAGAAATATCTTTCACTCTATAAATCAGCTCTTGAAAACTATTCAGGAATTACTGCTGAAGCTGTTGTGATATGTGCTGAAAAAATATTCAGGGCAAAAAATAAAGCTCCTGTTCTGGTTTCTCTTGCAAGAGCCGGTACTCCTATAGGGATACTTATAAAAAGATATCTTGAAAAAAAATATTCTGTCAAAATTCCTCATTATACAATCTCAATTATCCGTGGAAAAGGCATTGACAGAAATGCCATGAACTATATACTTGAAAGACATTCCCCTGAATCTTTACAGTTCGTTGACGGCTGGACGGGTAAAGGTGCTATTCTCAATACACTTAAAAAAGAACTTTCCGATTACAGGAATGTTTCATCTGAACTCGCTGTTCTTGCTGACCCTGCATATATTACTGATATGTGCGGCACTCACAGCGATTTCCTTATTCCAAGCTCCTGCCTCAATTCAACGGTTTCAGGTCTTATAAGCAGAACTTTTTTAAGAAATGACATTATCGGCTGTGATGATTTTCATGGTGCTGCATATTATGGTGAACTCAAAAATCAGGACAGAACATATGAATTTATTGATTCTGTTATGGATAAAATGGATTTCTCTCTTTCTGATAATCAGATATCTGAACTTTGCAGCAGTCAGAACTGTATTTCAGATTCTTTTCATGGCATTGATGAAGTGAAAAATATTGCGGAAAAATACAATATTTCAGATATAAATCTTGTCAAGCCCGGAATAGGTGAAACTACCCGTGTACTTCTCAGACGTGTGCCATGGAAAATACTTGTCAGAAATATAAATGATACTGATTATATCGGGCATATACTGCGGCTTGCAGACGAAAAAAATGTTGAAGTCATTGAATATCCATTACAGTGCTACAGAGCCTGCGGGATTATACGCTCAATGGCTGATACATAAGGAGATAAAATATGATTCTATTTGAATGCGACCTTGACAATACTATAATTCATTCATACAAAAGGGCAGATGAAAATGATATCTGCGTTGAAACCGGCAAGGACGGCAAAAAACTGTCATATATGACTCAGGAAGGATATAATCAGCTCAATTTTCTTAATGACAATTATTCACAGCTTAAAATTATTCCGGTAACTACACGTTCAATTGAACAGTATCTTCGCATAAACCTTTTTAAAAATAACAGATTCCCTGAATATGCTGTTACATCAAACGGCGGAAATCTGCTTGTAAACAATATTCCTGATGAAAAATGGTTCTCGGATTCTCTTGAACTTATTGAAAAATCTATTCCTGAACTCAAAAAATCTATTGATATACTTAATTCTCATAAATCAACTCAGTTTGAAGCAAGATTTGTTGATGAACTTTTCGTTTTTACAAAATCTGATGATATTGAGGATATAAAAAATATTCTTGAAAAAAATCTTGACGGCAATACTGTTTCAGTATTTGAAAATGGTCAGAAAATTTATGTCATGCCGAAAATTCTTTCAAAAGGTACTGCCTGCAAACGTCTTTATGAAAAATTCAAGCCTGATATCTCAATATGTGCAGGCGACAGCAGTTTTGATATACCTATGCTTGAATATGCTGATATAGCAATTTATCCTTCTGAACTTGATGGAAAAATTCATTCGGACAAAAGAAAAATAATTAATGATAATTCCTGTAACTTTGCAGAATTTATATGTGCAAATGTCAGAAATATCTGCGGAGAACTTTAATTATGAAACATTTTGATACTAAAATTCAGAAAATCAAATATGAACTCCTTAAAAGCGTTATCGGTTACTCTTTCAGCGGAAATCTTAAACAGGGCTGTTCCGATATTATTGATAATATTGAAAATTTACCTGCTGATTCTATTTCTTCATGCTGTATCTATAAAGAACAGGCTGTTATGCGTGAACGCTTAAAGCTTTTATGCGGAAATTCAAATAACAAAAACGTTATAAATATTATAAAACCTGCCTGTACCGGCTGTTCTTCCGGCGGATATATAATAACTGATACCTGCCGGAACTGCATAAGCCACAGGTGTGCAAGCGTATGTGACAATAATGCTATTCTTTTTACTCCTGACGGAAAAGCTGTCATAAACAGAAACAACTGCTCTGAATGCGGAAAATGTCAGAGAGAATGTCAGTATAATGCTATAATATTTTTAAAAAGACCCTGTGAAAATTCATGTGCTTTAAAAGCTATCAGCATAAATGACAGAAAAATTGCTGTTATAAATCCTGATAAATGCATTTCATGCGGTCAATGCATAAATTCATGCCCTGATGGTGCTGTTGATGAAATTTCATTTATAACAGAAACTATTGAAATACTTAAAAAAAGTGAGCATAATAAAAGATACAGAGTTTATGCTGTTGCTGACCCTTCATTTATTACTCAGTATCCTGAATGCAGCTGCGGACAGTTTTTTTCTGCTCTTAAAAAAGCCGGCTTTGAAAATGCTTTTTCATATGCGGAGGATTTAAGAAATTCTCTTGACATACAGGCTGGTGAACTTGTTGACAATGGTCTTGTTATAAGTAATTTCTGTCCTGCATTTATAAGCTATCTTAAAATAAATTTCCCGAATATGCAGAAACATATTTCTTCTGCTGTATCTGCGGCTGTATCTGCGGCTTCTTCTGTCAAAATAAATGACAGAAATGCAAAAGTCATCTTCATTGCTCCATGCTCTGCAAGAAAACAGGAATTTTATCAGAATGATATGATTGACAGTGTAATCAGTTTCAATGAACTTGATGCTTTGTTTGAATATCTTGATATATCTCCTTATGATATGAATGATGAACAGGATTATTATTCTCAGCATTTCATTTCAGAAAGTTCTGAAAAATGCTTTATTTCAGGAAATATTTCTGCTGTACTTGATGAAGCTGTTGCCCAGAAAGGATTCAATCATCTTAAATATCGTTCTGCTGTATGCGATAATATTGATGAATGCCGTACTGCTTTGCTAAAAAATTCAAAGAAAATTACCGTAAACACTTTTATTGACGGCTGTGTATGCTCAGGAGGCTGCGGAAACGGTTCAGGCTGCATAAATATGAATTTATCCAAAAAGGAGCATTCATGATGAATATTCTTATTATATTTACAGGCGGAACTATAGGCAGCTGTGTAAATGACTGCATAATTGACACTGATATGTCATGTTCGGCTGCGATTATTGACATATATACAAAAACTTTCGGAAATGACTGCAATTTTAATATTTTAAAGCCTTTTGCAGAACTCAGCGAGAATTTTACTGTTGATACAATAAATCTTCTTGCTGATACTCTTGAAAATATTGATTTCAAAGAATATGACGGTGTTATAATCGCTCATGGAAGCGATACTGCGGCATATTCATGTGCTTTTATATCCTTTATGTTTTCATCTGTAAAATGTCCTGTAGTATTTATTGCTTCTGACTATCCTCCTGAAAATCCTTGCAGCAATGCTCTTAAAAATTTAAGAAGTGCTGTTCAGTTCATTAAAAGCAAAACCGTTAAAAAAGGCGTTTTCTTTTCATATGGCAATCATAATCAGAATGCCTGCATTTATATTGGTACAAGAATAAATGAGGCTGACTGCTTCAATGACAGATTTTCTGCATTCGGCAATGAAGTTTTCGGTACTGTTTCAGATGACCGTTTCATTTATAATAACAATCCTTTTAATCCAGCTCCTGAAGTCATTGACAATAATTATCCGCAAATAAAACACTGCCGTCTTGTTCCGGATTCATCTGTTATACTGAAATCATTTACCGGAATGAACTATGACCTTATAAATATTGATAATCCATCTCTTAAATCAGTTGTAAATATCATGTATCATTCAGCTTCTGCCTGTACTTCCGGAATAAATACCTCATTTGCCGGATTTATTGAAAAATGCAGAAAAAGAAATATTGATGTATACTGTGTATCATTCAAAAATACAGAGGATATTTACAGCTCTGTGAAAATTATAAAGGACTGCGGCGGAATACCTCTTTACAATATATCCTATGAAGCCGCTTATGCAAAATCAGTAATTGCAAACAGCATAAATGACAAAAGTATTATGAATAAAAATATATTCTTTGAACATATACAGGATTTACGGTCGGATTTCTGACCGTATTCCTGTATTTCTGCACCAGTGATTTATACCTGACAATATACCGTAATAAATCAATCCGCTTGAAATTATATAGAATATATCTGAAGCCGCTTTATATGGTATTATTCTGCATAATGCTGATGAAATCTGCCAGGCTGTTACTGCTGACATAATCGGCATGAATATTACCTCAAACGGTCTGAATGCAAATCCTGTCTTTTTCATTATCATTATAAGCCTTGATATATTTGATATTATATTGCTTGAATAATATGATATAATTATTCCGTAAAATCCCATCATAGGAACACATATCAATAAAACTGATATTCTTATCATATATTCCGCTATGTAGTTCAGTGATGAAAATTTCTGCATTCCTGTTGCTCTTATTATGCTTTCAAGAATGATTTCAAGATATATGAACGGAATTACAAATGCAAGCAATTTTATCATTTCTCCTGCAAAAACGTTGTTTTCTCCGCTTAAAACCGTTCCTATCTCATCTCCGCATACAAGCATTATATTTATTGAAAATATTGAATACCAGACAGTTTGTCTTAAAGTTTTTTCAATAATAGCTTTTACTTTACAGGAATTACAAGCTCCTCTTGCCATTGATATTTCAGGAATAAGTATTGCTGATAATGCTGAAAGAATGACTGACGGAAAATATATCCCCGGAATTATTATTGCTTCAAACATTCCATACTGACTGAGTGCCGTTTCAGTACTGTTTCCGTATTGTTTAAGAGTTATCGGAAGCAATGCTTCATTTGCACTGCTGAGAGCTACTGTTATATAGCTGTTAAGAGTTATCGGCAAAGCAAGCTTTATAAAACGCATAAAGCTTACATCAGTTCTGCCTTTGTTTCCTTTTTCTTTGATTAGATGCATGACTGATACAAGAAATATGAATACTGCTGTTTCACCGGCAAGAATACTGAGTGATATTGCTGAAAATACAGTCATTCTGCCTTTTATGACCATAAACTCTATAAGAAAAGCTGTTGCTCCTGAACGTATTATAAATTCTGCCAAATCTGCGGCTGCGGCAAATACTACTTTCCTGTAAGCATTGAAGTATCCTTTTATACATGATGTAAGTGCCGATATTGGCAGGCATACTGACATTATTCTTATTGGTATTACTGTATCAGGAGTTTTAAGGAAATGTTCTCCAAGAGTACCTGCAAATATAAATACTGAAACTGCGGCTGTTATGCTTAATGCCATGCAGAATATAATACTGTATGAAAATATTCTTTCAGGATTTCCGTTTGGTTTTCCGATTTCTTCAGCGGCAAATCTGCTTACACATACAAATATATTTCCATTTGATATTACTGAAATAAATCCGAAAAATGAATATATAAGAGAGGTTACTCCTACTGATGAAGCACCGAGTTCACGGGTTATGAATATATTGAGCATCAGTGCAAGCACCTGTAAAAATATCTGAACGGCTGTAAGTATGAATGTATCTCTTGCTATATTGTTTTTATGCATAAAATCCCCCTTATGTTTATTTGACATTATGAGTAAATCATGTTATAATTATATATTGATATAATTAAATATATGATAATCATGAGGTGAAATTATGCCTAAATCAAATGACAGCAGTCAGAATGTTCCTAAACCTACTCTGCAAAGACTCCCCGGATATCTGAAATATCTCAGAATGAAAAATGAGCTTGGTACTGTTTCAATTTCTGCAACAATAATAGCAAATGACCTTGATTTGAATGAAGTTCAGGTCAGAAAAGACCTTGCTTCTGTAATGAAAGGAAAAGGCAGACCTAAAACAGGCTATTCTGTAAATGAACTTATCCATGAAATAGAAATATTTCTCGGATACAGCAATACAAAATATGCATTGCTTGCCGGTGCAGGATATCTCGGAAAAGCACTTCTTTCATATAAAGGATTCAGAAATTATGGTCTTGATATTGTTGCCGCTGTTGAAACAGATGAAAATATTATCGGAACATATGTAAATGATAAGAAAATCATGTCTTTTTCAGAAATGACTTCATTTTGCAGACAGAATAATATTCATATAGGAATTATTGCTGTTCCTTCATGCAATGCACAGGAAGTATGCGACAAGATGATTGAAAGCGGCATACTTGCAATATGGAATTTTTCAAATATACATTTAAGAGTACCTCCTGATATACTGGTACAGAATGAAGATATGGCATCATCATTGGCAGTACTTTCAACATATCTTGATAAAATGAACGGGGATAAAAGTTCTGATTAAGCTTTTATCCCCGTTTTTTTTAATTAACGCAAATTCGATGAATTATTTATGTAGGGGCGAACTGTGTTCGCCCGCTCGGTTTACAGTATGCCCAAACGGGCGAACACAGTTCGCCCCTACAGAATAAACGAAAA
>DJFA01000025.1:2157-14743 GCA_002431975.1 Ruminococcus sp. UBA5884 | reverse complement strand
TTGTTTTCAATTATAAAATTTTTATGTCGAATTGGTGCTATAATTACATCAGCCAAGACTCACTGCTTTTTCTGATTTCAATGAAAAACTCCTGATTTTGAGTACATATGCTGCTACTAACCATATTGTCATAACTATCCATATCAATGGTTCTGCTATACATACTCCGAAATAATCAAAATATGGCACAAGCAGAACTGTAACAAGAAATTTTCCTAAAAGTTCTATGATACTTGAAATTACAGGTATAACTTTCATACCCATACTCTGCATTGAATTTCTCATAACAAGCAATACTCCAAGCACAAAATAGAATGGAGTATTTATTTTAAGATAATACCATGAAACTGATATTATTTCATCTTTTCCGCTTCCTGCAATAAGTTTCAGCAGAACATCTCCGAAAAGATATACTGATATTATAGTAAATGCCGACCATATACAGGTAAGCATTATACTTCTTACAATACCTTTTTTCACACGTTCAATCTCTCCTGCACCGATATTCTGACTGATAAATGCTGAAGCAGCCATACCTATAGTGCTGAGAGGAAGCATAAACATTTCAGATATTTTTCTTGCAAGGGTATGAGCTGCTATAGTATCCTTTCCAAGACCGTTTATAGCACTCTGGAGTATTACAGAACCTATTGATACTATTGAAAGCATAAGACCCATTGCTGCCCCTGTTGAATACAAATCAAGAGCATCAGCCTTTGTAATATTTTTGAAATCATCTTTTGAAACTTTAAGAACCGGACATTTCCTGAATATATATATAATACAAAGAATTGCTGATATTATCTGTGAAATGACTGTAGCAAGAGCTGTGCCTTCAACTCCCATATTGAAAATGCCTATAAATGCTATATCGAGTCCTACATTTATAACGATTGCTGCTCCGAGGAAAACAAGCGGCATTAAGGTATTGCCTATTGCCCTGAGTATTCCTGAAAACAGGTTATAAAGCATTGTAAATGTCATTCCTGCAAATATTATTGTAATATATGTATTAGCAGCTTTTATTATTTCCTCAGGAGTTCCGAGAATTCTTATAATAGTTTCTGAAAATGCAAGGCTTATAACTGTAAGCACAAAAGAGGTTGCAAGTCCGAGGACAAGCGTTCCTGCAACTGAACGTTTAAGCTGTTTCATATCCTTTGCACCGAAATGCCTGCCTATAACTATAGAAAATCCGTTTGCAAGACCATTTATAAAGCTTATGACAAGCGACATGACAGGTGAAACAGCTCCCACGGCGGCTATTGCGTCCTTGTCACCGAGCATATTTCCTATAATCGCAGTATCTGCAAGATTATAGAACTGCTGAAATATATTTCCGATAAGCACCGGAACAGCAAATAAAAGAATAAGTTTTGTTATATTGCCTTTGGTAAGGTCCTTCATACAGATACACTTCCTTTCAACAATATAATAGCACTGTGTCAGTATTTTGTATATCATATTCATATTATTTATATCATATTTATTAAATCAGATTAAAAAAATTTTACAGAATTAATTACTCATATAATTGACTTTATATGAAAATGATGATAAAATTATAATTATGCTATAATAGCGGTTATAGTATCAAATTTTAAAGAAAGGAGAGTTTTTTTATGGAGAATAATAATCCGTCTGCTGCACCGGAAGCAAAAACTAAAAGCAGATTTTCAATCAACAAAGCTGAACTGTTAAAACAAATATTCAGCTTCAGAGGTCTGATAATTATTTTTATGATAATATCACTTGTAAATGTAGGATATTATATACTGTTTCCTTCAAGAGGAGAATTTCATGCTGACAGTACAGACACTCTGATGTGGGCTCAGGCAACATATGATTCAGGTTCTATATTAAATGAAGAATTTGAATATGCCTGTCTTTTACCGTTCGGCGGTCAGTGGATAATGGTTCCGCTTATTGCATTATTTGGAGTAAGCATGACAACTCAGGTTCTTGGAATGTTCATATTCTTTTTAATCTTTATTATTTCATTGTTTGCAATGCTCAGAACCATGAAAATTTCATTGAACTGGTCACTTTTCACAATTTCAGTAGTTCCTGTAATGCTTTCATGCAGCAAGAAATTAAGAGAGATTTTCTGGGGACATATAATTTATTACAGTCTTGGAATGCTCTATGCATTTGTCGGACTTGCATTGATATTCAAAGTAATAAATATAATTGAAAACAGCAAGCCTGACCCTGCAAGAAAGAAAAAATTTATAATATTCTCAGCAATTCTTCTGGCATGGTGTATACTTGCCGGTGCAAATCAGCTTGAAATTCTTACTCTTTTCCTGTTGCCTGCAATAGGAGCTTTAATAGCTGAAAGATTTTTCTGTTTTAAAAAATACAGTTCAAAGAAAGAACTTGCAGCAAATATTATACTTATAGGCACTGTAATAATCGGAACAGGAATAGGATATCTCTGGGGAAATGTTATCGCAGGAGATATAACTGCTCCATATGCAAGCGGAGCTTCAAATCTTACAAGCACTGATGACTGGTGGGAACATCTTTCAAGATTTTTCCCGCATCTTGCATATCTTCTCGGCATGGAAAATCCGAGCGGACTTGCTCTTTCAAGTGCTGAAGGAATCAATGCAGTTTTAAGAATAATGATAAGTGTTGTTCTTATAGTTGTACCGATAATAACAACTATACTCTATCCGAAAATCAAAAGCCGCCATATCCGTATATTCATTCTTTTCCACTGGGTAATGACAGCTCTTGTAATGATAGGCTATATATGCGGCGGACTCAGTTCAGCAAACTGGCGTTTAAGTCCGATAGTATGCACATCTGTAATAATGGTTCTTATACTTGCTCAGTGGATATATACACAGTGCAGCAATAAAAAGCGTCTTTGTGTGCTTACTCTTATACCGGTTCTTGTAATATCAGCACTTACTGTAAATGATATCAGAAAAATGCCTGCTGACTACAACCAGCACAATGGTCTTTATGCAGTAGCAGATTACCTTGAAAATAATAATCTGACATACGGATACGCTACATTCTGGAACGCAAATTCACTTACTGTAATTTCAGATTCAAAATCGAAGGTAAGAAGCATAAGAGTTTCAGATGAAGGCGAATACAGCATAAACTATTATCAGTCACAGAGAAGCTGGTTTGATGACCAGCCTAATCAGGAAAATTATTTCCTGCTCCTCAATGGAAATGAGTATGAAAATATAAAGAACAATAACAATCTTGTACTTCAGATTCCTCATACAGAAGCAAATGTTGAAGGCTATACAATACTTGTATTCAATGAAAACATAATACACGCTCAGCAATGGAACTGATAAATTATGGCACTGATGTTTTATGCATCAGTGCCTTTATTTTTTTATATTGACAGGGAAAATCCTATATTTTTTCAAGAAGGCAGACGCTGTGTGCGGAAATTCCAAGACATTCACCTGTAAATCCGAGTTTTTCCTCTGTTGTGGCTTTGATATTGATATTTTCAATATCAGTTTTGCAGGCTGAAGCTATTATTTTACGCATATCCTGAATATATCCTGAAAGCTTTGGTTTCTGTGCGATAACAGTTGCATCAATATTGCCTATTGAATAGCCTTTTTTCTCCATAAGGCCACATACATACTCAAGAAGCTTTATGCTGTCAGCTCCTTTGTATTTTTCATCTGTATCAGGAAAATGTTTTCCGATATCGCCGAGAGCCAATGCACCAAGTATTGAATCCATGATTGCATGAACAAGAACATCTGCATCTGAATGACCATCAAGTCCTTTGTCGTGAGGAATTTCAACTCCTCCTATGATAAGCTTTCTGTTTTCTGTTAATTTATGAACATCATATCCGTGACCTATACGCATAAATTTCAACCTCTTTTATATATTTTTTCTTAATTATATCAGTATACAGCAATTCTGTCAATCAGGTTTGCCTGTAAAAACGTCCTCAGAAATGCCGATTTCACCTTTAAGCCTGTAATTCACTATATAATCGATATGGTCGTCAAAGATATTTTTCTGTATATCCTTTTCAAGAATTTCAATATCATTCATAAAATTATTTTCATATCTGATTATTTTGTCCATAAGGAGTTTTTCTGCCTGTTCTTCCGAATAAACAACATCATAATCCTGATATTCAATATATTCAGTCTTTACTATTCCGAAAGGCAGTTCATTCTTCATCAGTGAAAAATGGCTTGTATTTTCGGTATATTCATAATCTGGGGGAAGTTCATCTTTGATAAAAAGCGGTATTCTGAATCCGAACATTTCAAAATAGTTTCTCTGCTTTGAAAAGCCGGTAGGATTTCTTTCAATACAGTTGAAATTCTGAGTAAATACAACGCTTTCATTATAAATTCCGGTGATATTTCCGATTGAATGAACAGTTCTTATATTTCCCTTGTCATCTGAATAGATACCGCTTATTATAACATCGCCTTTTTTAACGCCGTCATTTACAAGTTTTACAAGATGTCCCATAAGAACATTTACTGAAACTATCTGTGCATCTCTTGAAGCAATTATATTTGCAGGAGTTCGTTCTTTAAGTATTTCAGGCGAGCCTTCACTTTCATCAATATCAACTGTTATGCGGCAGCCTGTATGTCTTATAGCTGTCCAGACTACATCATCAAGGCTAAGACGCAGTTTCTGTTCTGCATATCTGAAATCTATATCAGAAATTGACGCACCTTTTTTTATTCCGATATCCTCAAGAGCTGAAATTATCTGTTCTCTTGAATTTTTTTCATTTCCGTTTATATTGATTATAACAACAGTATTGGATATGAAAAGTATAAAAAGAGGTACTAATATAAGTCCTGCAAAGAGTCCGAAACGTTTTCTGTATCTTAAAAATTTGTATCTTAAACCATATTTTTTTATAATACTCACTGATATATTGTATTTCAGAGCGATTTTTTCAACAGTTTTAAAAGATGATTCATATATTCTGCAATAAAAGCTGTTATTTTTGCATTTCTGACCCTTACAGACTATTCTTTCAGATTTGAGTTCATTTATAAATGAATATATTTTTTCGCCGTCAGCACGTATATGCAGAACTCCCCGTATATTATCAAACATATAACTATATCCTCAGACGCTCAAATTCAACGGATTTTATCTGACCTTTTACTGTTATGCCGCCGTTTCCGTAATCATCTGCTGAAAGATTTTCCCCCCATATATGAAGTTCTGAAACATATGTCCTGACGCAGATATGAATATCATTGTATTCAATTATTCTGCGGCAGTGTTCTATTTCAAGCAGTCTTGTTCCCGTTATCTGTACAGTAGTATCCGGATAAATAAATTCTTTTGCTTTTTCATTCATGAAATCACCTCATTTAATTATATTAATAAAAAAATGATTCAATGAATAAAAAAATCCGGCAGAAAAAAATTTCCGCCGGATATTATTCTGAATTTTAGTCTACATTTGCAAAAGCCTGTTCAACATCTTCAATAATATCATCAACATTTTCAAGACCGCATGAAAATCTTATCATACCGCTGTTTATTCCGGCTGCAACAAGCTGTTCATCAGTAAGCTGACGATGAGTTTCACTTGCAGGGTGAAGAACACAGGTTCTTATATCAGCAACATGAACTTCATTTGATGCAAGTTTCAGGCTGTCCATAAATTTGATTGCATTATTTCTGCCGCCTTTTATAACGAATGAAATTACACCGCTGCTACCTTTAAGATATTTTTCTGCAAGGCTGTGATATTTATCTGATTCAAGGCCAGGATATATAACTGATTCAACCTTATCTGACTTTTCAAAATATTTTGCAACTTTAAGAGCATTTTCACAGTACTGTTTCATTCTTACAGCAAGTGTTTCAAGTCCGAGATTGAGGAGAAACGCTGAATGTGCGGCAGGATAGCAGCCAAAATCACGCATAAGCTGCATTCTTGCCTTTACTATGTAGGCAGCTTTTCCATATGATTTTGTATATGAAATTCCATGATATGATTCATCAGGTTCAGTAAATTCAGGGAAATTTCCATTTGCCCAGTCAAATTTACCGCTGTCAACGATTACGCCGCCTGTCTGTACAGCATGACCGTCCATATATTTGCTTGTTGAATGGATAACGATATCAGCACCGAAGTCTATTGGTCTGCAAAGTACAGGAGTTGCAAATGTATTGTCAACGATAAGCGGAACATTATGTCTGTGGGAAATTGATGCGAATTTTTCAATATCAAGAACTGAAAGAGCCGGATTAGCTATAGTTTCACCGAAAACAGCCTTTGTATTTGGTTTAAAAGCCTTGTCAATTTCAGCTTCATCAGCTTCAGGGTCTATATAAATGCATTCTATGCCCATTTTTTTAAGAGTGAATGAGAAAAGGTTTATAGTGCCGCCGTATATCTGTGGGCTGCTTATGATACTGTCGCCTGCTTTGCATATATTGAGAATTGAAAGCAATGAAGCTGCCTGACCGGAACTTGTACACATAGCACCGATACCGCCTTCAAGCTTTGCGATTTTTTCCTCTACAGCCATGACAGTAGGATTTTCAAAACGTGAATATATCAAACTTTTTGTAGGGTCATCAAATACGGCTGCAACTTCTTCAGTAGAGTCATATACATAAGTTGTACTCTGAACTATCGGCACTACTCTTGGTTCACCGTTTTTAGGTGTATAGCCTTCATGGAGGCACTGTGTTTCAATCTTCATAATTATAAACAGCTCCTTTATTTTATTTAATGCAATTATTAGTATATCATATAATAAAAATTTTGTCAAAAAAACATCGCACTTAAAAAATGCGATGCTTTTTAAATATCAGTTATTTTCAGCTTTTGGGCTGTCATCTTCATCGTCAAAGTTACCCGGGATATTAAGCTGTTTTTTCGGGATTCTTTTCAGCGGTGAATATATGAATTTTGAACAGCTGTTTGAAACAGATGTAACGCCTACTTTCTGACATAAAACAGTTTCTCCGTCCTTAGCTCTTTTACCGAATTGACAGTATTCACATTTCGGCTGTATATCATTTCCGAAATATTTTCCGCCTTTTTCAAAGATACTTCCAATTTTCATATATTTTCTCCTCCCTTTTTATTAAAAAGTCCATATTTGTATCATTGATTTTATTATATCATATAATAACTATTTTGTCCAGTAGATAAAAAAATTTTTTTGAGGTTAATAACATAAATGTTTATGCTGAAATTTCTGAACAATTATCTGCGGACTTTTTTCTTTTTTCTGACAGAAAATCCAAAATCGCCGAGTTTTCTTCCAAGGGCGAAATATTCGCCATGAGCATATGCCATAAGACCGCACTGCTGAAGATTAAGTTTTCCTTTGCTGTCAATGAATTTTTCATCGATATCAACGCCTGCTATTTCAGCAATAAACATATCATGAGAGCCGAGAGGCTTTATATCAGTAACTCTGCATTCAAGGCTTACAGGACATTCTTCAATCAGTGGAGCAGAAACCTTTACTGCTTCTACTGCATGAAATCCGCATTTCAGAAATTTATCAGTGTCCCTGCCACTTTTTATGCCACAGAAATCAGTCTGTCTGCACATTGATGAAGCAGCAAGATTTATAACAAATTCACCGCTTGATTTTATAATAGGATATGAAAAGCGTTCAGGACGCACTGATATATAAGTCATAGGTGGTTTTGTGTTGATAATTCCCGTCCATGCCACAGTCAGAACATTAGGATTTTCAACAGTTCCGCAGGAAACAAGAGCCGGAGGCACGGGAGCAAGCAAAGCACCGCCGTTCCAGAAAATTTTTGACATATAAAAAAGCTCCTTTTTTAATCTCTGAAATAAAGGTCTCTTGTATAGACTTTATCCATAACATCAGAGATTTCTTCATTGAAACGGTTTACAAGTATGACATCAGAAATTTTCTTAAATTCATCAAGGCTGCGGATAACTTTTGAATTAAAGAAGCTGTCATCTTTAAGAGTCGGTTCATATATAACAACTTCAATGCCTTTTGCCTTGATACGTTTCATTACTCCCTGAATTGATGACTGACGGAAATTGTCAGAATTTGATTTCATAGTAAGACGATATATTCCGACTGTTTTAGGATTGCGTTCAATAATCTGTTCAGCGATATAGTCTTTTCTTGTAGTATTTGAAGCAACAATTGCGGATATAAGATTTTCAGGTACATCAGAAAAATTGGCTTTAAGCTGTTTTGTATCCTTAGGCAGGCAATATCCGCCGTATCCGAATGAAGGATTGTTGTAATGAGAACCTATTCTCGGGTCAAGGCATACGCCTTCAATTATCTGTTTGGTATTAAGACCTTTCATTTCTGCATATGTGTCAAGTTCATTGAAATATGCGACTCTGAGGGCAAGATAGGTATTTGCGAAAAGTTTTACAGCTTCGGCTTCAGTAGGATTTATAATAAGAGTATCAATATTTTCCTTCAATGCACCGTCTTTAAGGAGCTTTACGAAAATTTCAGCGGATTTTAAAAGTTTCGGATTATCATGTGAAACGCCTGCAATAATTCTTGAAGGATAGAGATTATCATATAAAGCTCTGCCTTCTCTTAAAAATTCAGGGGAAAAGATGATATTTCTGCAATTATATTTTTTGCATACAGAAACTGTATATCCGACCGGAACAGTTGATTTTATCACCATAACGGCTTCCGGATTATATTTCAGGACAAGTTCAATAACAGCTTCAACGGAAGATGTATCAAAGAAATTTTTTTTAGGGTCATAGTTTGTAGGTGTAGATATGATAACAAAATCCGCATCTTTATAGGCTTCTTCTGCATTGAGTGTAGCTTTGAGATTAAGATTTTTATTATCAAGGTATTCCTGTATTTCCTTGTCAACTATAGGAGATTTTCTGTTATTTATCATATCAACCTTTTCAGGAATGATATCCACTGCATAGACTTCATTGTTCTGGCTGAGCAGAACAGCATTTGAAAGACCGACATAGCCTGTACCGGCAACAGCAATTTTCATAGTTCAAATATCCTCCATAAAAAATATTATACTGATTATAAAGAATATTATATCAAATTCAGCATAATATTTCAAGTTTTTAAGAGCAAAAAATATATTTTTACATAAATACACCCCGAAAGTCATCAGCTTCCGGGGTGTATAATATGTTTTATCCGAGTGAATCAATCAGTTTTATAATGTATTTTTTAAGCTGTCCGAGGTCTTTGAGGTCAACCTTGCTGTCTTTTATGATATCGCCGTTGGCAAGCTGCTGGTCATCAAAATCAGTCATTTTTACAATATACTGATTAAGCATTGTTACATCTCTTACATCAACAA
This sequence comes from Ruminococcus sp. UBA5884, assembly GCA_002431975.1. Classification (GTDB taxonomy): domain Bacteria; phylum Bacillota; class Clostridia; order Oscillospirales; family Ruminococcaceae; genus UBA5884. Next base: position 5,437 of record DJFA01000025.1, on the reverse strand, counting down.
CTCCATCAAGAGTAACATCTCCGAGCAAAGTAGGCTTTATATCAGGATTATCAGGGTTATCAGGATTTTCGCCGCTTCCGCCGACAAGCTTCATAACGCCGTACTGAGAGGTATTTGTGTATCCAAGACCTGTAAGGTCGTTCCAGTTTGCAATGCTGGTTCTTTCACCGCTTCCGTCATCATCATTTACCTGAGCATCAAATCCTACAACCTGATTATTTGAAAATCCTCCGAGAGATGACGGAATTTTAAACTCAACGATATATCCTGTTGAAGTGATTGTTGTTGCTGATTCAAAAGCTTCCTTTGAAAATCCGTCTGTAACAGATTTTTCATTGTCATAGTTTACTCTGAGCTGGATATCATCAGCCTGATATGCAGCAGTTTTATTATTATTTTCATCAAAGAATATTTCAACGCTGTCCTGTTCATATGCATTTATACTTGATTTGCTGAGTTTCGGGTCTGTAACATCAGCAAGAACATAAATATAATTTTCGTCCCACATAGTTTTTACAACAGCAGTTGCTCCTGAACCGGCAGTATACTTGTCAGTTTTTATTGACGGAGCATCTGCCCATATATCATCAGCCTCGCCGTCAATAACAGGAGTACCGTATACAGCTTCTGTATATTTTGGCATATCCTTAAAGAGAAGAACACCGAAGTTTTCAATAGTTCCGCCTGCTTTATATGACATATCATTCCATGCTGTGCCGTCAATTATGATATCAAATCCGGCTTCCTTGTTTTCTGAAATTTTAGGAACTTTGAAATCAGCAGTATAGAAAGTATCCTTTTTAACTGTTTCAGTATATGTTTCACCGTTTTCAAATACTATCTGAACATCACAGTCAGAATAAGCCTTGAACTGAACAGTAACTGAATCTTCATCAGGACTGTTAAGAGTCTGCCATGCAGCCTTAAATTCTCCCTTATCACCGACTTTATTTGATGACTGTACTTCAAAAGCCTTGTCAAGAGTATCAGAATCAGCATTTATGGTATTAACGGATTTGATTGACTGAATTTCCCTGTCAGTATCAGCTACCGCATAGAAAGCTTCCTTTGCAAGATAGTCATCATCAAAGAGGTTTGGATATCCGCCTATCCATGATGATGAATCAGAAATACCCCATGTAACAACAGCTGTTATATTTACACCGTCATCAACAAGCTTTTTATAGAGTTTGAATACGTCCTGATATCTCTGGGCAAGTTCAAGCATACTCTGTTTTGAGTTGGATTTCTGGTCAATATCGAGTTCAGTTACATGAATTTCAAGACCGAGTTCATTATATTTTCTGAAAGCTTCCTCATAAAGAGCGAGTGACGGATAACTCATGCTGATATGTGACTGCATTCCGATACCGTCAATAAGACCTTTTTCCTTGAGTTCCTTAGCTTTTTCGTATATAGCATCACGCTTTACAGGAGCATATTCATTATAATCATTATAGAAAAGCTTGCAGCCTTCCGGAGCATATTTTCTTGCAAATTCAAATGCATAGTCAATAAAGCTGTCATCGCCGAAAACACTCATCCATGCTGACTGACCTGTTACTGTATTGTTTGAACCGGCAGCTCTCATTTCACCGTTGCTTTCAAATGCTTCATTAACAACGTCCCATGCATATATTTCAACATCAGGATACTGTGTAGCAAGAGCATTCATCATATTTTTGATATAATTTTCAAGACGCTGTATCATTATATCCTTTGATACCCAGTCGCCTTCAGCGTCATAATTTTCCTTGAAGAACCAGTCAGGAGTCTGGCTGTGCCATACAAGAACATGACCTCTTACTTTGATATGATTTTCAGCGGCAAATTCAAGCTGATTTTTAGCAGCTTCAAGTGATACCTGAGGGTTTGTCTGGTCGCCTGTTGATTCAAGATATGCAATTGTTGAAGAGTAGTCAAGGCATGAATCAGGCTTGAGAGTATTTCCGAAAGTAAGGCTGTTATAATGCTTGTTTATGATATCACGGCAAACCTGAAGATTTATATCAGCCTTTGAGCACGAACCGCCGAGAATGAAATAATCCTTATATACATCTTTAAGAGATGGAATATCTGTCTGTGCGGCAGGTTCAGGGAGTCTTTCAGCTGATACATCATCAACATAGAAATCCATAAGGTCTTCTGCTCCTACCTGAGCATCAGGAACATAGCCTGTCTGGATATATACATTAAGATTTGTTGCATCGGACGGAATCATATATTTGCATTCAAGCTTAGCCCATTCGCCTTTTGTAGCTGTTACATCTGCAAGGGTAGCATAATTTTCTCTTCCGCCCTGATTATACTGGAGGTAGAGCTGGAACTTATGAGTATCGCTCCATTCCTCACCTGTATATCTTACCCATGCAGTAAATTTATAGTATCCGCCTTGTTCAAGAACAAGTGTCTTGTTGCATGAAGGAGCATTCCAGAGTTTTTCTCTTCCTGTTGTATAGATACAGTTTGTTCCTGAATGAGGATTATCAGTAGAAACAGTTACAGTTGCATCTCCTCTGCCGCTCCATTCGCCAAGACCGTTTTCAAAGTCATCACTGAATCCGTCCTGTTCATCTTCTGATGAATACGGTTCACCCATTGCGGATATATCATCAATATAAAAATCAAGAGTAGCATTGTCGGATTCTATATATATAGTAACGCCTGTAGCATCGGACGGAATAGTAACGCTTCCCTTTATTTCTTTCCATTCGCCGGCTGAAGCCTGAGCACTTGAAATATACTGATAGCATTCTTTTCCTGTTGAATCCTTATAGAGCATCTGAAGATTCATTTTTTCAGTTTTGCCCTCATTTTCATGCATAACCCATGCACTGAGGTCATATTTCTGACCTGCACGGAGTTCTCTTATTTTCGCACAGCCTGCACCATGCCATGTTACAGTTCTTCCTGAAACATAGAGGCTTTTATCGCCTGAATGTGAAGCCTCATTTGTAACAGTTATAGAAGCGTCACCTCTGGCTGACCAGCCATCATAACCTTCTTCAAAAGTATCGCTGAATATTTCAGTTGTTTCAGCTGAAACTTCAGGAATTGCTGTAAAAGGAACAGCAGAAACTGTCATGCCTGCCGCAAAGACTGCTGCGGCAATTCTTTTCTTTGAAATTTTCATTTTTTACACCTCATATAAAAATTTGATTTATACAAAATGCACAAATCATTTAAACATCAACACTTAAATTATATCATTTGATAATGAGATTGTCAATATTCTGAAAATATTTTTTACAAAACATGAATTTTATGAGATAAAATTCAG
>DJFA01000025.1:0-1940 GCA_002431975.1 Ruminococcus sp. UBA5884 | reverse complement strand
ACTGTGTATAATGTATATATACAGTATATACTTGTATTATCATTAAGGCGGTGATTTATTGGATATAATTATTAATAATTCAAGCGAAACCCCTATTTATGAGCAGATTTCAAGTCAGATTAAAAAGCATATTATAACCGGAGAACTTAATTCCGGCGATATGCTGCCATCTCTCAGGGTTCTGGCTCAGGAGCTCAGAATAAGCGTTATTACCACAAAACGTGCTTATGAAGAACTCGAAAAAGACGGTTTTGTAAGCTCTGTTGCAGGAAAAGGTACTTTTGTTTCATATAAAAGCTCTGCCCTTATCCGTGAAGAACAGCTGAAAATTGTGGAAAGTCAGCTTGAAACAGCTGTTCATACTGCAATGCTTTCAAAAATCTCTCTTGACGAACTCATCGAAATTTTAAAAACTATTTATGAGGAGGAATGATTTTTATGTCTGAAAATGCTATTGAAATACGCAGCATTTCAAAAAAATTCAAAAATTTTTCTCTTGATAATCTTTCACTCGATATTCCACAGGGCTGCATAACAGGTCTTATCGGTGAAAATGGTGCGGGAAAAAGTACTCTTATCAAGATTATTCTTAATCTTATAAAACGTGAAAACGGTTCTGTAAAAGTTTTTGGAATGGACAACATTAAAAATAATATTGATATCAAGAAAAGAACAGGCATTGTATTTGATGAGGCAAATTTCCCTGATGTCATGAAAGTTAAAAATATTTCAGCTGTCATGAAAAATATTTATGACAACTGGGACTATGATTTATTTATGAAATACATAAAACAGTTTTCAATACCTGAAAATATTGAACTTAAACAATTTTCAAAGGGTATGAAAATGAAGCTTATGATTGCTGCGGCTCTCTCGCATAATCCTGATTTGCTTATTCTTGACGAAGCTACAAGCGGTCTTGACCCTGTTATAAGAGATGAAATACTTGACGTTTTTCTTGAATTTATCCAGAATGAAAAAAAATCAATCCTTATTTCTTCCCATATTACAAGCGACCTTGAGAAAATTTCTGACTATATCGCATTTATTCATAACGGAAAGATATTATTTAATGAACCTAAAGATGAACTTCCTTTCAGATATGGCATTCTTAAATGCGGACTGGCGGAATTTGAAAATATTCCGGAGGATTCTGTAATAGGTTTCAGAAAAAATCAGTTCGGAGTTGAGGCTCTTGTAAAAAGAGATATGATTCATGGTAAAAAATCAGATATTTTCAAACCATCTCTTGAGGATATCATGCTTTATACTGTAAGGGGGCAGAAATTATGAAGGGTCTTATATTAAAAGATTTGATTACAACTAAAAAAAATCTGAAAGTTGTAATAGCAATTATAGTTTTTTATATAGTATACTCGTTTGCATTCAAGGTAAATATTATATCCATGATTTCAATTGTTTCAATTATTCTTACAATGTCTACATTTTCATATGATGAATACAATAACTGGGACAAAATCGCTATGTCAATGCCTGTTTCACCGAAAGATGTTATTTCTGCAAAATTTATAATTACAGCTGCTTTCAGTATTGCAGGCGGAATAATAAGCATTATATTTTCATTTATATATTCTGCTGTCGGAACATCTGATTTTACTGAAAGTGTGCTTTCAACAATCGGAGCGGTTATTGCATCATGTCTTGTATGTTTTATATCCATTCCGTTTTTTATAAAATTCGGTATAGAGCGTGGAAAACTGATATGCATGATTTGTCTTGCAATTGCCGGTGCATCGGTATATTTTGTATATAAATCAAATATCCTTTCATCGGATATGCCAACATATATTATAGTTACAGCATTGATTGCGGCTGCTGTTCTGATTACCGTCTTATCATATATAATTTCTGTAAAAATTTATTCAGATAAAGAATTTTAACGCCAATTCGATGGTTATTTTCTGTAGGGGCGACCATTG
>DJFA01000040.1 GCA_002431975.1 Ruminococcus sp. UBA5884 | reverse complement strand
AGTCAAGCATATGAGATTTTTCTTAACGCCAATTCGATGAATCGTTTATGTAGGGGCGACCATTGGTCGCCCGCCTGAATTATGGTTTAACCATAATTTTGGTGTTTGTTTTTGATATGAAAAAAATCATTGATAAACCATAAGGGGCAACCATTGGTCGCCCCTACAAAACAAATTAGCATTATTTTATAATTTTTTCTTTCATGATACATAAATCACAGATATCAATTTTACCGTCATTATTCATATCAGGGATTTCATAATCTTCAGGAGCAGTACCTTCAAGCAGCCAGCGTTTAAGAACAGTAATATCTCTTATATCAGTATCGCTGAATATTCCTGAAATTTCGCAGATATCAGCTGTTTTTGACACACCGTTTGCAGATGTCACTCTGACACTGTATATACCAGTTTCAGAAGCAGTGAGCGTATATGTCTGACTGTCTGCACCTTTTATTTCATTTCCATTGAAGAACCACTGATAACCGGTACAGTCGGAAGATGTAAGAACAGAAAGTTCCTTTTTATCTCCTTTATTCATAAATACAGTCTGTTTTGAACTGTATACAGTAAATCCGTCCGGTATAGTATATGCATCTGAAACTATTTCACCTACATTTTTCCATGAATCAGCTGAATCCTGAATGGATACTCTGACAGATGAAAGGACAGTTCCCGGATTTATATTCATAGTTTCTCCGAGCGGTATCCTGAAACGCACAATATCACCGTTTACATCAGTAATAAGCCTGTCATATGAGCCGTTATTGAAATATATTGCATTTCCGCTTGTTTTGTAATACCAGTATGTTTTGCTGTCGTTTTCCGGCTTAATCTGGATATTGTATACCGGAGCAGCAGCATTCTGCGGAATTACGGCAGATACATAGAGATACTCCTCATCTGCGGAAATATAAAGCTTTTTATCATCTGTTTCCTTTACAAGATTATCAGTACTTAAAGAAATCACATCATTTACATTATAAACTCTGCCATCTGATTTATCTGTCTGATTTTCCGCATTGGTCTGAAAGAATCTTTCATCTGTAAGACTTTCTGCATCATTATTTTCTGAAACTGTAAAAGTTCCGAGATAATTAGCACCGAGCTGTTCATTCCATACTGAATCGTTTGCAAATTCAACAGACCTGAAATTCATCTCACTGATATCATTATTTCCGACAGAAATTTTAAGATATATATTCCATTCACCTGTTTCAAGACCGCCGGGAATTTTCATGCTGATATTGTTTTCAGATGTCTGTGCAGAGTACCATTTTCTTGTATCCGTATCAGTTTCAGCAATGATATATCTGCCGTTATTTTCGAGTATAAGTTCTGTTTTCTGCTGCATTATCGGATTTGCAAAGCCTGTATTTTCAACATTGAAACTGAGGTTTAAAACTCCGCCCTGATTTACTTCGGAATCAAAATCACAGCTTCTTAAAACAAATCTGTAGCCAATATGGTCCCTTATGAATTTATATACAGTCTGTCCATAGTATGCACTGTTGTCAACTCCGTCAATGCTGTACTGTTCACTGAATGTATAATCCTTATAAAGCTGAAAGATATTTGAATTTATATAGCTTAAATGAGTCTTATACATTTCAGGCACAGCATTTTCAGGGAGATATGTATCATATTTTTTTGCAAATTCGATATTTCCGGAAAACTCTCCGCCGAAATATGATGTAAGAGTCTGTCTGCCAAGCCATGCTGTTTCATTTTCACGGTTGGAATATGTTCCGAGGTCTGAATCAGAACCCATATATCCGTCATCATACATTCCCACTCTTGAAGCATTACTGTCCGGTTCGGGAGTATAGTCTGCAAGCTGATTTTTTTCAATTCCAAAATATGCGGCAGCAGTTCCGGGAGTTCTTACAGTTACCGGTATAGGTGCAGGCACACATTCAAGCAATGCCGCAAGAACCTTTGCATTATAATCATATGAAGTATATTTTCCGCCGTGCTGTTCGCCCCATTTGCCGGTAAAACCTGATTCAACAAAAGCTATTATATCCTTGTAATCTTCAAGAAATCCGTCATTTTCAATCTGTTTTATATGAGAGAGCAGAAAATCAAATGTTGCAGGTTCAGGATTATCCCTGCCGTTTGCGTCATATCTGAAACGCAGAGCCACCATACAGCCGTTTTTTCTTGCATTTTCGAGAGTTTTCCTCATATTTGCAAAGAACACATCATCAAGCGGAATATCTGTTCCGTCAGTATAATTTCCATTTTCATCAGAAGTTCCGTTTGCTCCGCTTGAAAAGCCGCCTATATCAACGAACATAAGAACAATGCTTCCTGTCGGATTGCATACAGGAGTATTTTCCGGCTTGCAGCTAATCCATAAAGTACTGGTATAGCCGGCTCCGGGATTCTGAATAGTTTCTGTACTTTCTGAATAATCCGCATATACAGGGATACTTATATCAGAAATACCGGCTGCAAATGCAAATATTGTACAGAATAATAAAACACCATATTTTTTCAAGAAATATGCACCGCCTTATAAATCAGAGTTGCATTCAACAAATTCTTTCCATTTTTTATAGCTTTCATCGCTTATAATATGTTCTATTTTGCAGGCATCCTTTTCAGCTATTGATTCATCAACTTTAAGGATATCCTCAAAAAATTTCTTTATTATAGTATGACGTTCATAGACACCACTTGCCTTTGCTTTTCCGGCTTCTGTAAGCAGTATCTGACCATCATGTGCAACGGTTATAAAACCGTTTGCTTTAAGTATTCCCACTGCACGGCTTACGCTTGGTTTTGTATATCCGAGTTCATTTGCGATATCTATTGAACGCACAAACGGATTTTTGCGGCTTAAAAGCAATATAGTTTCGAGATAATCTTCTCCTGATTCATAAATTGCCAATATAAAAGACCTCCTTTTTTAAAATATTTTAACATAATTAAAAAAATCCATGTTAATTAATATGATGTTATCATAATTAAGGATATAATACAATTAATTTTCTATTAATTTTTGTAAGATATTTATAACCTGTAAAAGATTATCAGCCTTTGCGAAAAGCATTTTTTCAGTTTCCTCATCAGGCTGTGAGAGGTCAGGAACCATTACAGGATTACAGCCGGCACGATATGCTGAACATATACCATTAGGAGAATCCTCAAGAGCCATACATTCTTTCGGGTCAAGATTTATTTCTGAAGCAGCCCTGAGGTATATATCAGGTGCATGCTTGCCATGTTCCACCATTGAAGCGGAAACTATCTTGTCAAAATAGCCTATAATCTGAAGCTGAGTAAGATATTTTTCAGTTCGTTTTATATCCGTAGCAGTGGCAACTGCCTTTTTAATTCCATGCTTATCAAGATATTCAAGCAGTTCATCAAGACCATATTTCTTTTCAATGCCGTTTTTGCTGATATAGTCATTCATCAGTTCAATTCTTCTTTTTTTGACTTTATAGTAATCAAAATCATCGCCGAGAAAACCTTTTAATTTTTCAACTGCATATTCAGGGGCAAGACTTCTGATACTTAAAACGTGTTCTTTTTTCATATCGAAACCATATTCATCAGCTGACTGAATCCAGAACCGCATAAGCAGCTTTTCAGTATCAATCATAAGTCCGTCCATATCAAATATTACACCTTTTATCATGCAAATTATCCTTTCTTTATAAGAAATCCCGGACAATTAAAGAACTGTCCGGGTATCTTTGATTTTTATGTATCAAGCAAAGATTTATTCCTTTACAGGCTCAAGAACTGCATAATTATCATCTTCACGTTTATAAACAACATTCACAACACCGGTTTCAGCATTTTCAAACATAAAGAATGAGTGTCCGAGCATATTCATCTGGAGGATTGCCTCATCAGTAGTCATCGGACGCATAACAAATTTTTTATGCTTGATGACTTCAAAGCTGACCTGTTCTTCAACTATGTCAGTATAGCCTTCCTTGAATGCAGTATCTTTAAGACGCTTAGCAATTTTTGTTTTATTCTTGCGAATCTGTCTGATAATCTTGTCAACAGCGGCATCAAGAGCAACATTCTTGTCAGGAGCAGAACATTCAGCTCTGAAAAGCATATTGTTATATCTGACAGTAAGTTCTATTACAATCGAACCTTTATATTCATACATTGTAATTTTTGCATCAGCTTCTTCACCGAAGAACTTATCTAATCTGGAATTGAGTCTGTTCTCAGCATAATCATTGAAAGACTGCGGTATCTGCATCTTTCTGGCAGTAATAGTAATTTTCAAAGTAATTCCTCCTTTATCGCATACAGAAAACTGCTGCGATTTATATGATAAATATATTATATCATATTTGTTGAGAATTTACAAGTGCTAATTTAAAATTTTTATATATTATGTCATAAAAATTGTATGTCCGGATATTTTAATCAACGCAAATTTGATAAATTGTTTTTGTAGGGGCGACCATTGGTCGCCCGCCTGAAATTCCGGTAAACCTGACGGGCGAACACAGTTCGCCCCTACAAAATCATAAGGAAAATTCATTATTTTCAATCATAAAATTTTGTTATCGGATTGGCATTTGCATAATATCAGAGATTCTTTGAAAGATTTATCATTTCAATTGCAGACAATGCACAGTCATAGCCTTTGTTTCCGGCTTTAGTGCCTGCTCTTTCAATAGCCTGTTCGATATTATCGGTTGTAAGCACTCCGAAAAGAACCGGAACACCTGATTTAAGTGAAACAGAAGCTATTCCCTTTGAAACCTCACTGCATACATAATCATAATGTGAAGTTGAACCTCTTATAACAGCTCCCACACAGATAACTGCATCATATTTGCCTGAACAAGCCATTTTATCAGCGATAAGAGGTATTTCAAAAGCTCCCGGAACCCATGCAAGAGTTATATCATCATCATTTACATTATGACGTTTAAGGCAGTCAACAGCTCCCCCGATAAGTTTTGATGTGATAAATTCATTGAATCTTGAGGCAACAATTGCAATTTTAGCACCTTCAGCTACAAGTTTTCCTTCAATAACATTCATTTCAATTAACCTCCATAAATTAATAATTAAGCAGATGACCCATTTTTCTCTGTTTTGTTTTCAGATAAAATTCGTCATATGGTGTTGGTTTTATCTGTATTGGAACTCTTTCAACTATTTCAACTCCATAGTCTGAAATACCTGAAATTTTCTCCGGATTATTTGTAAGGAGTCTGAGTTTTTTTACTCCAAGGTCTTTTAAAATCTGAGCTCCGCAGCTGTAGTCACGCAAATCCGGAGCAAATCCGAGCTGTATATTTGCTTCAACTGTATCAGCTCCATTATCCTGAAGTTCATATGCTTTAAGCTTATTTACAAGACCTATGCCTCTGCCTTCCTGTCTGAGATATACCATTACTCCCCTGCCTTCCTTTGCAATCTGTTTCATGGCACTGTCAAACTGCTGACCGCAGTCACAGCGGCATGAACCGAGAACATCTCCTGTAAGGCATTCGGAATGGACTCTGCATAAAACAGGTTCTCCATCGGAAACATCACCCATTGTAAGAGCGATATGTTCTTTTCCGTTAATCTGGTTCACATAGCCGTATATAGTAAATTCACCGTATTTTGTAGGCATTTTTGCACAGGCTTCACGCTTCATGAATCTGTCCTTTTTTTTGCGGTATTTTTTAAGCTCATTGATTGTAATGAATTTGAGATTATGTTCCTTTGCAAATTCGATAAGTTCTGAAGTTCTCATCATAGTACCGTCTTCACGCATTATCTCACAGCAAAGACCTATTTCTGTAAGACCTGCAAGACGCATAAGGTCAACTGTTGCTTCTGTATGACCTTCACGTTCGAGAACTCCGCCTTTTCTGGCTTCAAGAGGAAACATATGACCGGGACGGCGGAAATCTGCCGGCTGGGCATTCGGTTCTGTACATTTCATAGCTGTAACTGAACGTTCATATGCTGAAATTCCGGTTGTAGTGCTTACATGGTCAATTGATTCAGTAAAAGCTGTACAATGATTATCAGTATTGTTTTCAACCATCTGATGCAGTCCGAGTTTCTGAATCATTTTAGTACTCATAGGCATACATATAAGACCCTTTGCATATGTTGCCATAAAATTGACATTTTTCTGACTTGCAAACTGTCCGGCACATATAAGGTCGCCTTCATTTTCTCTGTTTTCGTCATCAGTAACAACAATTATTCTGCCATTTTTCAGTTCTTCAATGGCTTCTTCAACAGTATTGAACTGAAACATAAAAAACACTCCTTTATTTACGACAATGAAATTTTATAATTGAAAATATGGGATTTTCCATACATTCTGTAGGGGCGAACTGTGTTCGCCCGTTGGGGCATACTGTAAACCGAGCGGGCGAACTTAAGGAAGCCCCTACAGAATAACCATTTGATTGACATTAACCATAATCAGGCGGGCGAACACCGCCCTACAGAAAA
>DJFA01000048.1:9880-12104 GCA_002431975.1 Ruminococcus sp. UBA5884 | reverse complement strand
TTGGTGGAGGCGAGGGGAATTGAACCCCTGTCCGAAAACTCATTCATACAAATTTCTACGAGCGTATACTGTCTATTAAGAATCCCTCGCACAGCCGCCGGCAGTCAGGCTGAAGTGTCTGGTAGTCCCGAATACATTCAGAGAGGAGGGACGAGCCTCAAAGAACGTTCACCACTAATCGACGCCTGAATCCCGAACCGTGGTACTTTCAGGTCAGACGGAGGCTGATTAAGCAGCCATCAAATAATTTTCTTCGTTAGCGTTTATATTTAAACGTTTTGCCGAGTTAAAGAGGTTCGGCACTCTGCCCGCTTATCATACTTCAAAATCCCCGTCGAAACCTTTACGCCCCCAAATATTTCCGGCATAAATATGACTCAACGAAAAAATAATATTATCAAGGCTACTGATTACGCATTTTAATATTTCTGTCGATTTCACGTTTTGCATCACGCTTTGCAGAATCCTCACGTTTATCATAAAGTTTTTTGCCTTTACAGAGACCAAGCTGAAGTTTTACCTTTGAATCTTTAAAATAGAGGGAAAGAGGTATAAGGGTAAGACCGTCCTGTTTTACAGTAGAAAAAAGCCTTATAATTTCTCTTTTATGCATAAGGAGTTTTCTTGGACGCAAAGGGTCTTTATTAAAGATATTTCCCTTTTCATACGGAGAGATATGCATACCCTTGACGAAAATTTCGCCGTTTTCGATAGAACACCAGCTGTCCTTGAGATTTACAGTACCCTGACGGATAGATTTCACTTCAGTGCCGACAAGTTCGATACCGGCTTCAAATGATTCTATTACAAAGTATTCATGTCTTGCCTTACGGTTTTCAGTAATTTTTTTGATACCGGCTCTGACAGCCACAGCATATCACCTCTTGACCTGTTAATATTCACTCAGTAAAACTTTCGTATATTATATTATATCTTTTTAATCTGTAAATGTCAATAGTTTTTATAAAATTTTTTAAATAAAACTCCCTATATTGATTTTGTTCAATATAAGGAGTTTATATACTATCTCAGACCAACAACCATCTGCAATATGTAAAGAGCGTCCGCAGAGGTAATTTCTCCGTCACCGTCCATATCAGCGAGTTTTTTCTGTTCATCTGTCAGATTTTCTCCGCTTACAACAATCTGCAATATATTCAAAGCATCTGATGAGGTTATTTCTCCGTCGCCGTCCAAATCTCCTGTTATTTCAGTTTCAGCCTTTTTGATTTCAATAAATTCAAATCCGTTATCATTTGCATAGATTTCAGCCGCTGAACCTTTTACGCCTTTAATTACAAAATCTTCATATTTTTCAAGACCGGTATAATTATAATAGCCGAGTGCCTTATCAGCAATATCTGTAACTGATTCAGGAATGGTTATTTCTTTCAATGATTCGCATGAACCGAATGCCAGATAGCCGATACTTGTTACTGATTCAGGAATTGTAACTGATTTAAGTGCTGAACATCTGGAAAATACCGCGTATCCTATTTTTGAAACAGAATCAGGGATTGTTACTTCTGTCAATGATGTACAATCTTCAAATGCATTAGTTCCGATACTTGTAACTGAATCAGGGATTTTTATTGATGTAAGGCCTATACAGTTTCTGAACGCCTCATTTCCTATTTCTGTAACTGTATCAGGAATTTTAATTGATGTAAGGCCTGAACAGTTTCTGAATGCATTATCCCCTATTCTTGTGATTGTATCAGGGATTACTATTGATTTAAGTGTACAGTTTGCAAATGTATAATCATCAATAACTGTAACTGAATCAGGAATAGTTATTTTTTCCAGACTATATCCCTGAAATGCACCTTTCTTAATAGCGGTAACAGGTACTCCGTTTATTTGTGCCGGTATATCAATTTCTGAAACTGTATATTTGAAGCCTGTAATTGTGATTTCAGTACCATCATCATTCAGTGTATATTTCAGACCGTCATCAAGCATTAAATCCTCCGCACTTACTGAAACAGTATTCATCATTTCAGATATAACGAAATTATCAGCATAAGCTGTTCCAAAAAGCATTGCAAACGCAATTATTCCTTTCATTTAAATCCGTTTTGTATTATAACATAAAAAAAACAATATTTCAATATGTTAAATTGAAATATTGTTTTATCACATATAAGCTGCTATATTTTTTCATGCATAAGAAGCTGATTTAACGCAAATTCGATGAATTGTTTCTGTAGGGGCGACCATTGGT
>DJFA01000048.1:752-9808 GCA_002431975.1 Ruminococcus sp. UBA5884 | reverse complement strand
AACTTAAGGAAGCCCCTACAAATTATGAAGAAAATTTCTTATTTTGAATCATAAAATTTTGTTGTCGGATTGGCGTTAAATTCAAACTCATTATACGAGCAATATAGTTTATCAATGCCAATATTCTGAATTGAAACGTATCCGTCCGGAGCAGCAATCATTCCGTCAGTTTCATTAAGATGAGTAACAGCAACTGACATTTCTGCATTGGAAACAGCTCTGAATGCCGCAAAATCATCATTTATTCTTTTCAACAGTTTTTTAATATCAAGCTTTCCGTATCTTAATGTACCCTGATAGTTATTAGGAACATTCGTCATATCAATCATATCCGGATTTATTTCATTTTTCGGGCATTCGTCTTCAAAAAGACCTGCTCCGTGACGTGTAAGATATGAACGGGTTATATAGCATACTTCAGTATTGATTTTTCCTGAAAGATTTTTTATCATTCTGACCGGATTTTCTGCTCCCGTAAAACTTGGAGTAGTGTATTTTTCATTTTTGCCGGAATCCTGACTGAGCAGAAGTCCCTGAGCTCCTTCAAATACTATAAAAGGATATTTTTCAAGAATACTGCTGTCTGTTATAATCGTATTTGCGGCAAAATATTCACAGTCGGCAATGAAATTTTCAATAATTGAGTCATTTTTTATAATTTCATGCCATTCATCTGAAATCTGTTTTATATTAAGCTGCTGAAACCTCAAAGGCATATAACTGTCACGGATATTTTTAAGATATGCTGTTTTCTCATATACATTCATTGATATAAATTCATGAAATGAAACCGTTTTGCTGTTATCATATCTTACTATAGTTTCCCATATACCAAAGCCGCAGCTTCCATGACGGTTTTCTCCCCTGCTGTCCTCAGCTATCTGGTTTATCATCATGTCAAAAGGAGTTGACCATCTGCATTCCGGCGAACAGTATATTTTTGTATCAGGGAGCAGAAAGCTGTGTTCGTCTGCAAAAACCATCGGATTAATTATAAATGTATCTGCAAAATATGTATCTGAATGAGCAAACGTTCCGGAAGAAAGATGATGAAATACATGACGTATGCCATTTTTTACTGATACGGTATGACCTCTCTGAGCACCGCCGTTATGGAGTACTGTAATACAGTTCTTTTCTTGTTCGAGTGCATTTCTGCAAAAACAGTCTGTCATAAGACCTTTTCCCTCATCGCCGTATGATGCACCAATAACGACCTTTATTTCATGTTCGCTGTATTTCATCATCATCACCCTGCTACCATGATATAAATTTTCTTAATCCGCTTTTTTGTTCTGTATGAGTCTTTTCTCCTGCAAAATCCGTTATGATATTTATTATTGTCGGAGCTATATTATTGAGATTTGTTTTTCTGAGATGTTTTTTATCAAGATATACGCCAAAGCTTCTCATTATTTCATTTTCATAATATCCGCCATGAGATTTCGGGTCAATTACTGCAAGATGATATATATCAAATTTTTCGATTGTTTTATTATAAAGTTCACTTGTTTCAATATTATTTTCAAGGCTTGTTCCGAGAACTCTTTCAAGAGGTTTCTGTGGAAGATACGGATTGAGAGGTTCATCGCCCATTGTTATGATAAGGCCTTTTCTGCCTCTTTTATGGCAGTCAAGATTTGTATTGTTAAGAGCAAAATACCATGCTGCCGTATAGGATTCATAACCGTTTCCGCCGCCTCCGCCTTCAAAATAAATTTTATCAAGCTGTTCGGCAATGCGTATATCTGATTCAAACTGTGAAGCCTGTACAGGAGCTCTGTCATAAGCAAGGTCACCTATACCCATTATCATAAATTCCACATCTTTTGTAGTTTCATAGAGCTTTGTCATTACAGTATTAAGACGTTTTGCCACCTCAACAGCAGCACTTCCCATGCTTCCTGTAACATCAAGTGCAAGAATTACAGGAATAGTTGCAGGATGTTCATCGCTGTCGCAGCATTCTCTTATTACCTTGTAAGGATTGAGTACATCTGCAATATTTCTTGAAGCAAACATATCCTGTGCTGAATAATTTCCGACAATATCACCATTTGCTGATACTGTTCTGCCTGCACGTCTGCTGTAATCGCTGAATGAATTTCTGTTCCATACTCCGCTGCCCATTATTTATCTTCTCCTTCCGTATTGTCATCATCATCAAAATCGAATATTCCGTCAAACATATCATTCATTCCGCCGCCTGCAAGAGCCATTGCAAGCATAGGATTCATGTTCTGGGAACTGCCGCCGTTTTTCATCATATCTGAAAGCATCATATATTTCATTATTTTGCCAATACCATTTTTGCCCTTGGATTTTCTGTTTCCGAAGAAAGAAACTATTTTTCCGAAAAAGTAGGTATTACCGAGAAATATCTGTCTTTCAGGGATTATATTTTCTATTGTGGAATCCTCATAGTTGATAACAGTTATGATATCATTTTCCTTTTTAAGAACACATTTCGGTTTGCCGCCAACAAGAATAATATCTCCGGCAGAGGCTTTTTTGGTTGGTATTACAAAGAAAAAATCCTCGCCTATATCAAATACAAAGCTGTTACAGTTTATGAGTCTGCCTGTATTTACATTATAGGACTTATAGCCTGATGATGTTTTTACTGCAATATCTCCGTTCATTGAAAGTCTGCACATTCCGGGGGCTATCTTGCCGAACATTCCGCCTGACATATCCATAATTATTCCTCCTTTTTTCTGCGGTAAAGCTTTGATTTTCTGTGTGCTGCTGTAGTATTGTCATACATTTCAGTTTCTTCTATCTTTGGAGTCATTCTTTTTCTGAAAGCCTGAATTGACTCATTTTTCTGAAGTATCATCTGATAAGGCCCATGAAGGTCTGAAACTGTGAAAAATTCAGGCATAAGGTCAAAAATTATATCATGATATCTCACCTCGTCCTGAAGCTTTTTAAAAGCATCATAAATTATCATTCCATGGTCAAAAGGAAAATCGCTTTTTATAACCTTTCCTTCATCTGCAATAATTTCAAGTTTAGTTTCATCATCTGAAATAATGAGTTTTTCGGTTTTATCTGTGACTTCCCAGCGGATACTTAACCATTCTGCATTTGCAGCATCTGAATCCGCAGCTGTTGAAAGTTCAACTGTATTTGTCAGTGAAATGAATGCGGCTGATATAATCCAGCCTCTGGGGTCTCTGTTTTTTCCGCTGTAGACTTTAAGCGGAATTATTTTTGAATCTGTAACGCCGGCTTCTTCGGCAAGTTCTCTGTGAACAGCTTCTTCTGCTGTTTCATCTTTTCTTAAAAAACCGCCCGGAAGTGCATACATATCCTTAAATGGTTCTTCTCCTCTTTTTACAAGCAGAATTTTAAGAATTTTTTCGTCCATGGTAGATGATTTATAGTCATCAACTCCAAACACTGCCGCATCGACTGCAACGGACGGTCTTTCATAATCTGTTATGCTGTATGCCATATATTATCACGCTTCTTAGTTTCTTATTGTTAATAACTATTAGTTATTAACTTTATGTTTTTATTATAGCACAATATTCTGTTTTGTCAAGAGAAAAATTTAAAAAATAATATTTTTGTATACTTATTCTAAAAATGCAGCTTGATTTTTCAATAATATAGACAAATATTTATACTTTTTCAATTAATCTGAAAAAATTTCGTTTTGATTCTATGATATTTTCTTTTCGCAGTTTGCTGATTTCCGCAGATAATCCGCTTCTGTCCACTTCAAGAAAATCGGCAAGTGTCTGCCTGTCATATGGAATATAAAAGCTGCTGCTGTTATGCTGTTTTGCCTGCATCATTAAATATGTCATAAGTTTTTCTCTTGTAGTACGTTTGGATATGATTTCAATTTTCTGATTCAGCAGCAGATTTTTAGCAGCAATGGATTTCATCAGATTAAAAATTATTCTGCTGTGAAATTCACAGGCACTACAGCATGGCTGAAGAATTTTTTTACTGTCAATAAACATGACTTCACAGTCTTTTTCAGCAATTACATTTACCGGAACAGATTTTGTTTCTGCACAGGCAAATGATTCCCCGAAAAGTTCTGAAGGGCTGACCTTTGCAATAATACTTCTGTTGCCATAAAAATCTATACGAATTATCTGAGCGTTTCCGGACAGCAGAATACCTATATATGATGAGATTTCTCCTTCTGTAAGGATATACTGATTTTTGGCATATGACTGAATATCTGCTTCCAGACAACGAAACATTTCAGAAAAATTTTTATCTGATATGCCTTCAAACAGTTTACAGTTTTTTAAAACTTCTAAATATTTCTTCATAATAAATCTCCTTTTGTTGAAATTTCAACATACTTTTTTATGTGATTATACTATAATCAAGTCACAAGGTCAATAAAAAACCAATGGAGGTATTGTAATGATAAGAAAAATTATAAAAATAAATGAAGAAAAATGCAATGGCTGCGGAGCTTGTGCCGCTGCCTGTCATGAAGGTGCAATCGGCATGGCTGACGGCAAAGCAAAACTGCTCCGTGAAGATTACTGCGATGGTTTAGGTGACTGTCTGCCGGCTTGCCCGACAAATGCAATTACATTTGAAAAACGTGAAGCTCCTGCATATAATGAAGCAGCAGTGCTTGCCGCAAAATCAAAGGTAAATGATGTACTGCCCTGCGGTTGTCCGGGAACTCATTCAAAGGCAATCAAAAGAGAAAATAATACTTGCGTTTCTGACAATTCACCTGCTGTAAGCCAGCTTTCACAATGGCCGGTACAGATAAAACTTGTACCTGTAAATGCTCCTTACTTTGATAATGCAGATTTGCTTATCGCTGCTGACTGTACAGCTTATGCCTATGGAAGATTTCATGATGATTTCATCAGAAACAGAATAACAATAATCGGATGTCCTAAACTGGACAGCTGCGATTATTCTGAAAAACTTATGCATATTATTTCAGACAACAACATAAAAAGTCTGACAATTGTCCGCATGGAAGTACCATGCTGTGGTGGTATTGAAAATGCAGCAAGACAGGCATTGCATGAAAGCGGAAAATCTGTTCCTTTGAATGTAGTGACAATCTCTACAGACGGCAGAATTATAGAATAAAATTAAAGCTGAACTGTCATAAGGCAGTTCAGCTTTTGAATATTTTATCAAAGATTGTTTTTATTAATACTGATTGCTTTATTATATGCATTATAAAGCATATTTCCTATGTTATGAATATTTTTCTTTTGAACTGTCTGATATCCTTGTTCTGTCAAATCAGAAAGCTTATGTTCCAGTATGTTCCTTGCAATTTTTTCAAAATTATTAAGTGCTGCTGCTTTATAAACATCTCTGCCATCTTTGAGCCAGTCATCATAAACGGGAATATCCCGCAAAAGTACCGGTATTTTCATTGCCAGTGCTTCAAGCACCACTATTCCTTCCGTTTCTTCATATGATGGAAATAAAAACAAATCCGAACCACTGTATGCTGCCTGAAGCTGTTTGGAGTTTACATATCCTGCAAAGGTAAGATTAGGAACATTTTCTGAAACGGCTCTGCGTATTTCTTTCCCGACAAAATGTAAATTTGAACTTCCAAACCATATAAATTTATATTCCGGCATTCGTTTTGCCAATTCTATAAAATCAAGAATACCTTTTCTTTTCATGATTAATCCGGCTGACATTATAATTTTATCATCATCACTATAACCATACTGATATCTGAATATTTTTCCTGCGTGTTCATTTTTTTGATATTTATAAAGGTCAATTCCATTTGAAATCACCTGTATTTCTTTTTTGATATTATAGTTCTCCAGCAGATGCTGTGAATACCTGCTCGGAGTTACAATAACATCGCCAAGATTATAGCAAAGTGTAATCCAATGCTTGAATAATCCTGAAAACAAATTTGAACCAATATAGGAATTACGAAAATCTTCTTTAGTTGAATGTGCATGATACACAACAGGTATCCCAAGCTTTTTTGCTTTCAATGCAAGAAAAAAAGATTTTGGGAATATGGTATTGATATGTATAACATCAGCTTCTTTATAATTGTCAACACACTCTATACCGTTTAATGCAAGAGCCGTTTTCTGATGATAAACTGCTCTGCCAACACCGCTTTTTTCAATTTTATCCTGCATTTCAGAATAGATATATATTTTCATTGTATTCTCCTAATTCAAAATATCTGGAATAAACTGCAAAAGCTTGTATAATCCCATACTATACAACAGAATTGCTGCCGGTTTACCCAATAATATAATCAAAATAAATTTTTTTAATGACATTTTACTGACTCCGGCAAGATAACAAAGAAAATCATCAGGAGCAACAGACAAAAATATCATCAATGCAAAAAATTTATCAAATTTCTTCTGATTAATCAGGTATTTACTATATTTTCTATAAAATTTTTTACTTGTAATCTTTTCTGTAATATCCTCTCTGCAGGCTCTTGATATTAAAAATGTCAGAACAGAACCAATGCAGATTCCAGTATAATTATATATAAATCCTTTAAACGCCCCCCAGAATGCTACGCCGAATGCACAGCCGACTGCTCCGGGAAGTATCGGGATAACAACCTGAACTGCCTGTACAATGATAAAAAACAATGGTGCAAGAATTCCGGCTGAATCAAGCATCTGACGCATTTTTACTTCATCGGTTAAAATTCCTGCCTTATACCAATAAACTGATAAAGTAATTGATATTAATAATGAAACAAAACAAATTATCCGCTTATGGTCAGAAATCCATTCCATTGCCTTTTGCATATGCCTCACCTCTGTTCTGTTGTTTATAAAGAAACTGCATCTGCCAGTTCACAATGGTTTCTGTTTTCCAGTACCTCCATATAGACAGCTTCTGCATTCTTTGCAAATTCCTTCGCAGAATATTTCTCAGCTGTCTTTAATGCATTTTCAGACATTTTTTTATAAAGTTCATTATTTTCAAGTATTGATTTTATAAGCTTTGAAAATTCGCTGAAACTGGTATATTGTCCGCCGTTTTCACCATCTGTTACAACATTGTCCAGACATCTGTCTTTCCTGCACACAGCCGGCAAGCCGCTTGCCAGTGCTTCTATGTAAGTCAATCCCTGAGTTTCGCTCTGTGAAGCACTTAAAAAAATATCGCCAAGCTTATAGTAAATAAAAATATCTTTCGGGTCTGCTTTTCCTGTAAAGATTACTTTTTCTGATATATTTTCCGCTTCAGCAATTTCTTTCAGGGTATCAAGATAAGGTCCTTCCCCAACTATCAGGAGAATAGTATTTTTAATATCCAGTTTTTTGAAATATCTTATCAGCTCTTCAGTATTCTTTTCTTTTGCTGCTCTGCCTACTGTAATGAGAACCTTGCTTTTCAATGGTATTCCAAGCTTTGTTTTCAGCTGATATATTTTTCTTTTATCAGGATTTTGAGAAAATTTCTCCAGATGAATTCCGGTCGGGACTACCTTTATCGGCTGTTCAATACCATAATCAATAAGCATTTCTTCAATTTTACGACTTGGTGCAATAACAGCGTCCGTATGATTAAGAATCCGCTTTGTCATAATTATGACTGCTTTTCTGCCAATTGTAATGCTTGGTGAAAAATAATGTGTATAATTTTCATAAATTGTATGATATGTATGAACAATCGGACAGCCAACCGCTGCTGCAATTTTTTTTGCCATAATAAATGAAGTAAATTCAGACTGTGAATGTATGATATCAGGTTTCCAGTCTATAAGCTTTTGCAGATTGCCCTGACTTATACGCATGGCTGCTCTTGCACCGCTGTATATTTTATTAATACCGACAGAACCTATTCTGTACACATTTTCATCGTCCATACAATGTATATTTTCAGAGGGACAAAGAATTTTCACTTCATGCCCCAGATTACGCAGTTCCGATTCAAGACTTAGTATTGAGGTAACAACTCCGTTTATTGTTGGTGTGTAACAATCAGTTGTAATCAGTATTTTCATTTTCAAAGCTCCTTTTTCTCAAACTTCTTTAATCGTTCCTCTCTTCCGAGATTGATTAGATTATAAAGTATTAAAATAAACAGAAACTAACTTAATAATAAACAAAAGATAAACTGACATTAAAATTTATATAAAAAAATACGCACACCGAAAGTGTACGCATTATAAATTATGGCACTATGCTTTAAAACGATAACCTGCACCCCATACAGTTTCAATATAATGAGGATTTGAAGGGTCATCCTCGATTTTTTCACGGAGTCTGTTAATGTGAACTGCTACTGTTGCATTATCTCCTACAGCCTCCATTCCCCATATACGTTCATAAAGTGTTTCCTTGTCAAATACCATATCTGCATTTGTTACCAGAAAAAGCAGCAGCTCATACTCCTTATTTTTAAGACTTATTTCTTTATTCTTTACAAATACACGGTGAGATTTTGGATTGATACGGACTGCACCAACAGTTATTTCAGGCTGAAGTTCCTGTGCATCACCTTTAAGCCGGTTATATGCCGCAATATGTGCCTGTACCCGTGCAACAAGCTCACCGGGTGAAAATGGTTTTACAATGTAATCATCAGCACCAATTCCCAGCCCTCTGATTTTATCTATATCCTCTTTTTTTGCTGTTACCATAAGAATAGGTATATCCAGCTGTTTCCTCAGTTTCCGGCAGACAGTGAAACCATCTATCTGCGGAAGCATCAAATCAAGCAGAATCAGCTGGAAACCACCATTTAATGCTGTTTTCATACCGTTTATTCCATCAGCTTCAATTTTCACCTCAAAGCCGTTTATTTCAAGATAATCCCGTTCAATTTCCGCAATTGCAAAATCATCTTCTATTAACGCGAATTCGATGAAAAAAGAATAGAAAACCTCTCTAAAAATGGTATAATGGAAGTGACCAAAAACCCAAATACCAAAAGAAGAGAGGCTTTTTTATGAACCAGTTAATAAAAACATTTTGCAAAATAGATGATTTCTGCAATGAATATGAAATAATGTGCAGAAAATACCTTACATATGATGAATATAAAGAAACAATACCACGAACTTCAATGGCTTTAAGTGAAATTATGAC
>DJFA01000048.1:0-650 GCA_002431975.1 Ruminococcus sp. UBA5884 | reverse complement strand
TTTGTTGAAGTTATGCGATATGCACTGATTCCTCTTTTATTATACACCATAAGATATGGTTTTGGCAAGTGTAATGGATTAAATTTTATCGATTCTACACCTTTGATTGCCTGTAAATATCAAAGAAGAAGTTCTCATAAAGTTATGAAGAATATCGCTGACATAGGAAAATCATCAACAGGATGGTTTTATGGTATGAAACTGCACCTTGTCATTAATGGCAGTGGTGAAATTCTTTCATTCTGCATAACATCGGGAAATGTAAGTGATATCAATGAAGAAATAATAGAAAAACTCACAAAAAATATTTTTGGTAAGCTTATTGGGGATAAAGGATATATTTCAAAAAAGATATTTAAAAAACTCTTTGAAAATAATATTACATTGATTACAAAAGTACGAAGTAATATGAAAAACAAATTGCTTCAATTTGAAGATGCTGTATTTTTGAAGAAAAGAGCTGTTATTGAATCGGTCAATAATATTCTGAAAAATACTCTGCAAATTGAACATACAAGGCATAGAAACCCTGTTAATTTTATTGTAAATCTTATATCAGGAATTGTGGCTTATTGCTTTATTGAGAAAAAGCCTTCAATTTTTATGTAAAATTTCTAAACCGCTTTTCACAGGATTTCTATGCACTTTTT
>DJFA01000096.1:1744-8572 GCA_002431975.1 Ruminococcus sp. UBA5884 | reverse complement strand
ACAGGATATACATTTAAGACTGAGTAATTCAAGCCGGATAAGAGCTTGCAATCTCTGGCAGCTGTGGCAGGGTTACAGGAAATCATAATAATTTTCTTAGGGAGCATCTGAGCAACAGCTTCAAGAGCAGCATTATCGCAGCCTTTTCTTGGAGGGTCGAGGAAAATGACATCAGGAGAAATATTCTGTTCAGCGAGTTTCTGAGCAATATATGAAGCATCACCGCAAATGAATTCGGCGTTATGAATATTGTTTATTTCAGCATTTTTCTTAGCATTTTCTATAGCCTGAGGAATTATTTCAACGCCGATAATTTTTTTAACGCAGTCAGACATGGAAAGACCGATAGTTCCTGCACCGCAGTATAAATCGAGAATAAATTCGCTGCCATTCAAATCAGCATAATTTTTTGCAATAGAATAAAGTTTTTCAGCCTGAATAGTATTAATCTGATAAAAGGAATTGAGAGAGAGTTCAATTTTATTTCCGCACATAATATCGGTAATGTATGTACTGCCTGAAATGCAGATATTTTTTTTACCGAGTATTACATTGGTATTATCAGGGTTAATATTCATCATAAAGCTTTTTATTGAAGGATATTTTGCAATTAAAATTCTGCTGAGATTTTTAAGTTCAGAAGAAATATTTTTTCTTACAACAATGCACACCATAACTTCACCGGTATGGCAGCCACGTCTTAAATAGATATGTCTTACTGTACCGCAGTTATTTTGTTCATTATATGCAGGAATATGATTATCATTTATAAAACGCAGGATATCGTCAGAAATATCTTTAAAAATGCCGTCCTGTAGTCTGCATGAAGTGAAAGGTATGACTCTGTGGCTTCTTTTTGCATAGAAGCCGCAGACAGCCTGTCCGTTTAAATCTGCAACGGGATACTGAACTTTATTTCTGTAAAAGTTTCTGTTATCGCATGGAAGAATAGGTTCAAATACTGGATTAAGACCGCCTATTCTTTCAAAAGCATCCTTTACGATTTTACTTTTTATTTCAAGTTCTGCCTTATAGCTTATATGTCTGAAAGTGCAGCCGCCACATTTTGCGGATACTTCGCAGTCCGACGGAATACGTGATTCCGACGGACTTATAATTTTATCTGTTATGCCGTATGCATAGCTTTTATTTACTTTTACGATTTTAGCGGTGATATCATCTCCGACAGCAGTCATTGGAACGAATACAGCCATGCCTTCATAATGACCTACTCCGTTGCCTTCAGCAGTAACATCTGTTATTTTAATCTGAACAATCTGATTTTTTTTCAACATATCTGATAATTATTCCTTTTCGAGTTTATTTCCGCATTCAATACAGAATTTACTGTTTGCAGGATTTTTTCTGCCGCACACGCTGCATTTTTTTGATTTCACGCTGTCGAGTTTTTTCTGGGCGGAATCGAGTTCAAGCTGAGTTTCAGAAATCTGCTTAATAAGCATTTTAATGAGCATATGTTCATCTTTCTGACCGGATTCCTGCATATAGTATGCTTTTCCAAGGCGTTCATACATAGAAGAAAGCTTCTGATTGACCTGAGTTTTTTCAGCATATCTTTTAGAGATTTCCACTGCATTATTTGCAGTTACAACAGCTTTTTCAAAATATTTTTTTGTATTTTTCTTAATACTATTAAAATCAGCCATAAAGAACACTCCTTTAATTCAGTAGACAGCCGGTAAAACAGAAGTCATGAACGGTATACCGGCTTGCTGATGCCGTTATGACATAATTTAAATATGGGATTTTCCATATATTTTGTAGGGGCGACCATTGGTCGCCCGTTATGGTTTATCTGTTGACACCAATTCAACAATAAAATTTTATGATAAAAAACAAGGGATTTTTAGATTCTGTAGTGGCTTTCTTAAGTTCGCCCGTTGGATTTACCATAATTTCAGGCGGGCGACCAATGGTCGCCCCTACAGGAATAACCATCGAATTGGTGTTAATTAAAATATAGGATTTTTCATACAAAAAACAATCTGCCGAATTGCGTTAAATATTAAAAAAACTGCTTATAAAAATCCATTATTTCAGATTTTTTCTTCATAAGTTCGTCAAAATTCTTAATGTATTCATATGGGAATTTATAATTATGTACACGTTTTATTTTTCCGTCAGGAGAAACAAGTTTGGTTGAAGCTGCACAGCCTGCACCGAGAATTGTCTGAATTTCGTCCATTATATATATATTATAAAGGCTTTCCTTGTTTTTTCTTGCATAGCCGATATTTTCGAGATTTTCCACAGTATTTTTCTGTCTGTAGAGGTAATACGGATAATAATTATTCTTCAAAAGAATATTATATGCATAATCCGTCATTTCTGATACTGAAACATTATCCGTATTTATTCCGTCCTGATAAAGACTTGCTGAACGCTTTACCGTAAGAGTATGTACTGTAATACTGTCAGGGTCAAGACAGACCGCTTTATCAATAGTTTTATGGAAGCTTTCATTTGTATCCGAGGGCAGACCTGCAATTATATCCATATTTATATTTTCAAATCCGCATTTTCTGGCGAGTCTGAAAGCGTTCACAGTCTGTTTGGAATTATGATGTCTGCCGATTATTTTAAGCACATCATCATTGAAAGTCTGGGGATTGATAGAAATTCTTGTTGCACCGAATTTTTTTATTGTATCGAGTTTCTGCTGAGTAATTGTATCCGGTCTGCCTGCTTCTATATTATATTCACGGATTTCAGAAAGGTTAAAGCATTCGTATGTTTTTTTCATAAGAATTTCAAGCTGAGCCGGATTTAAAGATGTAGGAGTTCCACCGCCGAAATATACAGTATCTATTTTAAGGTCAAGATTTTTAACGATATCGCCGAGTATTTCAAGCTCACGGCATAGCAGTCTTATATAATCCGGTATAAGCTTTGAAGCTGATGTCATGGAATGTGAAACAAATGAACAGTAGCTGCATCTTGTAGGGCAGAATGGCACTGAAATATAAAGGCTTACATAATTTTTACGGATATTTTTTATAATCGGACGCTGAACAACTGCTGTTTTGAAGGCAAGCATTGATTTTTTTCTGCTTACATTGTATTTTTCATAGAGAAACTGAGATATTTCTGATTCGGTCATACCCTTGTCCATAAGAGCAGATACACGCTTTACGGGACGTATTCCGGTAAGAAGTCCCCATTCAGGGGATATGCCTGTAATTTTTTCAAGGCATATATAAATAAGGCGGCATAATTCAAGTTCGCATGAATTTCTGTAATTTTCGCAGTTATTTGAAATATGTGCTGATTTTCTGAATGTTTTACCATTTACAGAAACCCATGAATAGAGCCAGGTATATTTTTTGCCTTTTTTAAGTCTTGAAGCAATATAGTCCTGATTTTCGGGAAGATTTTCAGCACCAAATACAAATTCAAATCTTTCTGCGAATATAAAAAGCTTTGCAGTTGCTTCAATTTCATATTTGAACTCATGACCGCTGAACAGAATTTTCATTACAGACTCCTCATATACGGATTATTCAAGCGTTCTCTGTTGAGAGTCGTACTGAAATCATGGCCGGGATAAACCGTATAATTGCCCTCAAGCATTTTAAGTTTTTTAAGGGACTGCATCATTTCTGAATAATCTCCGTCAGGAGAATCAGTTCTTCCCATTGAATTTTTAAAAAGAGTATCTCCTGAAAATATTACTCCGTCAGTTATATAGCATACACCGCCTTTTGTATGTCCGGGAGTATGCATAACCCTGAACTGTATTTCATCAAGTGTTATGATATCTCCGTCAGAAATCTCATTGTATTCAGCAACCGGTTCAATATCGGTAATTCCAAATGCAGCACCGAAATTTTCATGGCAGTCGGAGAGTTTTGGTGCATCAAGATGATGTATATAGACTTCAGCACCTGTTGCTCTGCGAACCTGTTCAACGCCTCCGATATGGTCGAAATGTCCGTGAGTCAGAAGTATTTTTTTAAGAGTAAGATCGTTTTTTTCAAGAAATTCAAGCAATACTTCACTTTCTCCGCCTATATCAACTGCTGCGGCATTTTTGTTTTCAGACTGTATAATATAGCAGTTTGTCTTGAGTACTCCAAGACCGAGCTGATTTACTTTCATATATGAAAAATCTCCTTTAAAAAAATCATATTCTTGCAACCGAAACTACCTGGTCAACTTTTTTAAGTCTTTCAAGAAGCTTTGCAAGCTGTTCTTTTCCTGAAATTGCAACAGTAGCTTTTACAACCGCATTTCCGTTTTTGAGCATACCGGAATATGAGTTGTGAATAGGTATTTTAGCTCCTGAAATAATTGAGCTTACATCTTCAAGAAGTCCTATTCTGTCAGTTGCAATGACTTCAATTGTTGCAAGGAAGAAATTCTGAGTAGTTTCAGGCCACTGAACCGATATCCAGCGTTCCATATCCCTCATCTGTCTTAAAGCCGCCTGATAGTTCACACAGCTTTTTTTATGGATTGATATTCCGTGACCTCTTGTAACAAATCCTATTATATCATCACCAGGCAAAGGATTGCAGCATTGTGAATATCTTACCGCACAGCCGTGAACCGTACCGTCAACTATTATACCGTCCTTGCTTTTTTCGGTATCAGCAAACTGATATGGTTCAACATTTTCATTTGAATTTCCGTACTGTTTCTGATATTCGATTTTAAGACGCTGTATTATTTTTGAAACACATATTCCGCCGTAGCCGATTGATGCATAGAAATCATCAAGAGTCTGACAGCTGTGGCGTTTAAGGTCATCAGCAAGGAACTTTTCCATATCTTCCGGCGGCACATTCATATGATTATGCAGGAATTCGTTCTTTATTTCAGCCTTGCCTCTTGCAATATTCTCATCACGGCGTTCACGCTTGAACCATGAGCGTATTTTGGATTTGGCTTCATTTGTATATGCGATATCAAGCCATGAACGGTTAGGGCCTCTTGATGCGTTTTTACAGGTAATTATCTCAACGATTTCACCTGTATGAAGTTTATAGTCAAGTGATACCATCTTGCCGTCAACCTTTGCACCCATGGTTCTGTGACCTATCTGTGTATGAATCCTGTATGCAAAATCTATTACTGTAGCACCAATAGGCAGAGCGATTGAATCTCCTTTAGGAGTGAATACAACTATATCTTCAGGAGCAAGGTCATTTTTTATGATATTTACTATTTCCTCAACATCATCAGAAGTCTGCTGAGCCTCAATTACTTTTCTTGCCCATGTAAGACGCTGGTCAAACTTATCCGAGCCTGATATGCCCTCCTTGTATTTCCAGTGTGCAGCAATACCGTATTCAGCAGTATAATGCATATCCCATGTTCTTATCTGTATTTCAAAAGGAATACCCTCACGTCCGAGAACCGTTGTATGCAGTGACTGATACATATTTGATTTAGGAGTTGATATATAGTCCTTGAAACGGTTTGGTATCGGTCTGAAAAGGTCATGGACTATTCCGAGAACGTTATAGCATTCAGCGATAGTTGAAACTATTACTCTTACGGCATACTTGTCATATATTTCATCAATGCTCTTGTTGTTGAGAAAAGTTTTGCGGTAAATGCTGTATATGCTTTTTACACGTCCGTCAATCTGGGGAGGCTGTATAAATGTTTCAGTTTTGAAACGTTCAGCTATCCGTGATTTTATAGATGTGATAAAAGCTTCTCTTTCGTCCTTGCTTATTTCAAGTATATGTTCAATATCAGCATAGGCAAACGGGTCAAGATAATGGAATGCGAGGTCTTCAAGCTCCTCCTTTACGGAGCGTATTCCGAGCCTGTTTGCAATCGGAGCATATATATTCATGGTTTCAAGAGCGGTATATCTCTGCTTGTCATCTGCACGGTAACTAAGAGTACGCATATTATGAAGCCTGTCACAGAGTTTTATTATTATTACACGGATATCCTGAACCATTGCAAGAAGCATTTTCCTTACATTTTCAGCAAGCTGCTCCTGTCTGTTGAAAATCGGGACTTTATCAAGCTTTGTAACGCCGTCAACGAGCATTGCAACGTCCTGACCAAAACGTTTCCTGAGGTCTTCAAGAGTCGCATCTGTATCTTCAACGACATCATGAAGCATTGCCGCACATATTGTATCAGTATCCATGCCGAGTTCAAGCAGTATGAACGATACAGCGATAGGGTGGACTATATACGGTTCACCGGAGTCACGTTTCTGGTTTGCGTGTGCTTTTGCAGCAAATTCATATGCTGAAATTATTTTGCTCATATCATACTGCTTGTCATCATCAAGTATTTTCTGAATAAGCATATCTATTGTATAAACTGTATTATCGCTCATATTGATTCATTAAGCCTCCTCAGTATTTCTGAATTTCCGAGATTAACTTTCCCGTCAACAGGGATTCTTCTTACAGTATCATTATATAAATCAAGGGAAACTATTCCGAGTTCCCTGAAAATGTCAAGACATATTTTCAGCTTGCAAAGACTTATTCCGTTAGGTTCAAGATTGAAATACATACTGTCTGTATTCTGCAATGAATTTCCGAGATATTTATATACAAGAGTAAGTTCAGCTTTTGACGGACATATTTCTCTGTATAATGAAGCATCATTTATTTCATTGCGGAGATATCTGCCGTATATATCACAGGATTCAATGTATTTGCTCTGT
This sequence comes from Ruminococcus sp. UBA5884, assembly GCA_002431975.1. Classification (GTDB taxonomy): domain Bacteria; phylum Bacillota; class Clostridia; order Oscillospirales; family Ruminococcaceae; genus UBA5884. The sequence goes on along the minus strand of DJFA01000096.1, from coordinate 1,908 downwards.
TTTATGCCATATTTTCTGTAATCCCTGACTTTTGCGGAAACCGATTCCCTGCCCTTGTATCTGTTTATTTCAAATGAAACTATAAAATTCCACCTCTCCCCTTTTCTTATGCTGAGAGTATCGGGCGGAGTACGGAACATAAGTGCCTCAAAAACTGTATTTCC
>DJFA01000096.1:0-1609 GCA_002431975.1 Ruminococcus sp. UBA5884 | reverse complement strand
CCCTCACCGAAAGGTTCAAGTACTTCAAGTCCCCTGATATTTTCAGTATTTATTTCATCAGGCATGATTACCTTATCAGCTGAAACTGAAAATACCGGCATTGTATCATGATAAAGCCCTGCATATTCCTGAATTTTATTGTCAAATGCTTCAACATCAGATGTTTTTACTGAAAATCCTCCTGCACCCATATGACCACCGAATTTAACAAGAAGCTCTGAACAGAAATCCAGACATTTGAATACTGAAAAACTGCCGAATGAACGTGCAGAACCTCTTGACATTCCGTCAGCCTCATCAGTTATTATAAAACATGGTTTGCCGAAATGTTCATTAATTCTTGCAGCAACTATACCGATAACGCCATGATGCCAGTTATCACCTCTGAAAACAAGAACTCTTTTGCTGAGAAGCTGTGGATTTTCATTTATCTGTTTTTCAATCAGTGCAATTATATCATTTTCAGCCTGTTTTCTCTGATTATTGAGAGTATTGAGTTCATCAGCAATAATTCCTGCCTGTTCATCATTCTCACACATCAGCAGCTCCACTGCAAGTTTAGGTGATGCAAAACGTCCTGAGGCATTTATTCTCGGAACTATCATGAATGCTGCTGAAACTGAGTTTATATTGTCATTTTTTATACCACATTTCTCAATAAGTGCAGATAATCCAAGCCTTTCAGTATTTTTAAGCATTTCAAGACCTTTTCTTACTATATATCTGTTTTCACCCTTTATGCTTACAACATCGCCTATAGTTGCAATTGCAGCAATATCGCCGAACTGTTCGATTATACATTCATAATCCCCGCCTTCAATTGCAGAAATAAGCTTGAGTACCACTCCTGCACCACAGAGTTCCTTAAAATCTGAAGGGCAGTCACTTCTGTGAGGATTTACTACAGCAGCTGCACGAGGCAGATTTTCTCCTGGCTGATGATGGTCTGTTACAATAAGCTTCATGCCAAGCTCTGCAATAAGTTCCGCTTCAGGAATTGCTGAAATTCCATTATCAACGGTTATTATCAGGTCAGTGCCGTTATCAGCTATTTTCCGGACAGCATTTTCATTCATACCATATCCTTCGCTTCGTTCAGGTATGTAGTATGAAACATCAGCTCCTATGCATTCAAGATATGATACAAGCATAACTGTTGAAACTATTCCGTCACAGTCATAGTCTCCGAATACGCATATTTTTGACTCTGAATCTACAGCACTGTTTATAGCTTCAACTGCTTCAAGCATATCCTTCATAATAAAGGGGTTTTCAGGAATATCCGGATTAATGAATGCAGCAGCCTCATTTATATCGGATATACCTCTTGAAACAAGTACCTGTGAACATAACTCTGACAGACCGCCTGCCTGTGAAAGACTGCGTGCAGTATTTATGTCAGGATTTCTTACTATCCATTTTTTCATAAAAAACATTACTCCAAAACTATATATTAATTATTAATTATACCAGTTTATCGCTTAAAATACAACTGGTTGACGGAAGTTTTTTTACAGATTTATTTTTTTGACATAAAAAGGATTTGCGTTAAAAATATTTAAGGTTTTATCAAAAAGAGAAAAGTCAGATTTTTAACCTGACTTTTTTC
>DJFA01000059.1:10114-14995 GCA_002431975.1 Ruminococcus sp. UBA5884 | reverse complement strand
ATTATGATTCAAAATAAGGGATTTTTCTTATATTTTGTAGGGGCGACCATCGGTCGCCCGTTAGATTCACCGAAATTTCAGGCGGGCGACCAATGGTCGCCCCTACAAAAAACAATCCATCGAATTGGCGTTAAAAAACAGGGGCAGTCAATGGCTGTCCCTGAATTTATGCAAAAAAAGAACGCTTAAAAACAAGCGTTCGTAAAAGAAATATACTTTAATTTTTACCTTCAATATAGGATTTTACAAGAGTTTGTAAAAGGTCATCACGGTCAATGCGGCGAATCAGACTTCTTGCATTGTTGTATGTCGTTATGTATGTCGGGTCTTCTGAAAGAATATATCCTACTATCTGATTGACAGGGTTATAGCCTTTCTGTACAAGTGCATCATAAATGATGGTAAGATTTCTTTTGAGTTCAGTTTCTTTATCATCATTCACTTTAAAAGTCATAGTCTTGTCGCACATATAATCATCTCCTTATTACAATTAATATTATACCCCATTTTTAAAAAATAAACAAGAGATTTTTAAAAAATTATACTTTATGTTAGTTTTCAGTATTAAAATTTATATATATTAAACAAATATTCAGTTAATCCTCATGATATTCAATAACAGCAATAAGAGAGTTGTTATATTTTTTAAATCTTAATATTTTCCAGTTGTTAGCGAGATGAATATTGATAAGGTCAAGGGATTTCTGAGTTGAGATGCAGTCAATTTCTATAAGTTTCTGCATACCATTATGACCTGAAACATCAGGCATATTTTTTTCTTCAATAATATTTTTCTTGAATGCCATAATTATATATATCCTATCTTTCCACAATTCCGCCGGAATATTCAAAACGTATAAAATTATCTCCCTTATATGTAAGAATACCTTTTACATCATCAGGTATCTGAATATAAATTTTTTTGGGAACAGAAAAATCAAGGCGTTCACCTTTTATTTTATATACAAGATGATATTCTGAAGCGATTGTTATAGTGTTGTCCTCATTGATTCTTCTGCTTTCGAGGCTGCTTCTTTCGACAAGAAAAGCTTTGTCAGTCCTTACCGGTATATTTTTATTTTTCTTTTTTCCGGATTTGTTTTTAAGCATATGGAATATAAGTATTATAAGCAGAATTACAATAAGAGTACCGACTGCAACAGCAATCAGGATAAGTGCTGCATCAGTCATAAATACCAGCTCCATTTCTTTTATTATATATATGAAAGTATTATATCATAGGATATTCCAAAAAGCAAGTATTCATTAATGCAAATCGGGAATCAATATATATCAAACACTTTTAAATATGAACAAACCGTTAACAGTTTGAGTTTGTCACGTGTCACAGCACTTTAAAAATAATGTCTATGTAAAAAAATAATGGTTGTTTTTTGTACATTATACACAAAGAAAAGTTTTCCTTGCGTGTATGGGGGTGCTCCCTTGCTTTTTTTATAGATTATGTGCTATAATAATAATTAATAGGGAGCGTGAAACGTGTGAATATAGAATATACAAAACAAGCAGTAAAACAGCTTGAACGTTTTGACAGACCAACAAAGCAAAGATTAAAGGAAGCAATTGAAAAAATCCCGAATGGAGATGTAAAACGTTTGCAGAATGTAATGCCTGTAACGTTCCGTTTGCGTGTTGGTGATTTAAGAGTATTATTCACAATGTCAAGTGAAATAGTTACAGTAAAAAACATTCTTTCAAGAGGAGAAGCCTATAAAAGAGTATAACAGGAGGTTTTTTATTATGAGTACAAGAGAAATGATATGTGACTTGATTAATTATAAAGTGCCGGCAACTGACCTTGAGTTGTTATATCAGCTTATTCTTAAGTTTATTCCGGCTGATACTGCAACCCCTGATGAACTGGAAGCACTTGCAGAAACTGCAAAAGAAACAGAATTTATTTCCCACGACTCTATTAACTGGGATTAATTTTTCCCTGTGTGTAAGGTATTCGTTCTTTGTATACAATGCACAAAAAAGAACCATTATTTTTTACGCAGGCATTGTTTTTAAAGTGCTGTGACACGTGACAAACCCAATCTTTTAATGCTTTATTAATAAATTATTCATATTTAGGAGATGTTGAGTTAAAATGAAGGAACTGCCAAAATTTTATGAGCCTTCCGAGGTAGAAGACAAAATATACGCCTACTGGACTGAAAACAACTGCTTCAGAGCAGAGATTGACAAGACCAAAAAACCGTACACTATCGTTATCCCGCCGCCGAATATTACCGGTCAGCTGCACATGGGTCATGCACTCGATGAAACTTTGCAGGATATACTTATCCGCTGGAAAAGAATGAGCGGTTATTCAGCTCTCTGGCTGCCCGGCACAGACCACGCATCTATCGCTACAGAAGCTAAAATTGTCGAGGCTATGAGAAAAGAAGGCGTTTCAAAAGAGGATATCGGCAGAGAAGGCTTCCTTAAAAGAGCATGGGAATGGAAAAGACAGTACGGCGGACGTATTGTTACCCAGCTTAAAAAATTAGGCTCATCATGCGACTGGTCAAGAGAACGCTTTACTATGGACGAAGGCTGCAACAAGGCTGTAAGAGAGGTTTTTGTAAATCTCTATAACAAGGGTCTTATATACAGAGGCGAAAGAATTATAAACTGGTGTCCGAAATGCCTTACTTCAATTTCTGATGCAGAGGTTAACTATGAAGACCAGGCAGGTCATTTCTGGCATCTCAGATATAAAATCACCGGAACTGATGATTATCTGGAACTTGCAACAACACGTCCTGAAACTCTCCTCGGAGATACTGCCGTTGCTGTAAATCCGAATGATGAAAGATATAAAAATCTTGTCGGAAAGACAGTAATTCTTCCTATCGTTCACAGAGAAATCCCGATTATTGCAGATGATTATGTTGAAATGGATTTCGGAACAGGCGTTGTTAAAATAACTCCTGCACATGACCCGAATGACTTTGAAGTAGGTCTGCGTCATAATCTTCCTGTAATCAATGTAATGACTGATGATGCAAAGATTACTGATGATTATCCGGAATATGCAGGAATGGACAGATATGAAGCAAGAAAAGCTATCGTTGATGACCTTGAAAAAGAAGGTGCACTGGTTAAAATCGAGGATTACAGCCATAATGTAGGAACTTGCTACAGATGCAAAACTACTGTTGAACCGAGAATTTCAAAACAGTGGTTTGTAAAGATGGAAAGCCTTGCAAAGCCTGCAATTGACGCTGTTAAAAACGGTGAAACAAAATTTGTTCCTGAACGTTTTGACAAGATATATTTCCACTGGCTTGAAAATATCAAGGACTGGTGCATTTCAAGACAGCTCTGGTGGGGTCATCAGATACCTGCATTCTACTGTGACGAATGCGGTGAAACAGTTGTAACAAAGGAAAATTCAGCTGTATGTCCTAAGTGCGGAAAACCTATGCATCAGGACGAAGATACACTTGATACATGGTTCAGTTCAGCATTGTGGCCGTTTTCAACTCTCGGCTGGCCTGACAGAACAGATGACCTTGAATATTTCTATCCGACAAATACACTTGTAACAGGCTATGATATAATATTCTTCTGGGTAGTAAGAATGATGTTCAGCGGTATCGAACATATGGGAAAAGTTCCGTTTGATACAGTCCTTATTCACGGACTTGTAAGGGATTCAAAGGGTCAGAAGATGTCCAAATCACTCGGAAACGGTATTGACCCTCTTGAAGTTATCGCAAATCATGGTGCAGATGCTTTAAGATTCATGCTTGCAACAGGAAATTCACCTGGAAATGATATGCGTTACATGGACGAAAAGGTAAAAGCTTCAAGAAACTTTGCAAACAAGCTCTGGAATGCCTCAAGATTTGTTATGATGAATCTTCCTGATGACTTTGAATTTAAAGGACTGCCTGAAAAACTCACTATCGAGGACAAATGGGTTGTAAGCAAATTCAATACTCTTGCAAAGGAAGTAAATGATAACCTTGATAAATTTGAAATAGGCGTTGCAGTTGCAAAGATATATGATTTTATATGGGATATCTACTGCGACTGGTATATTGAGCTTACAAAGCCGAGAATAAATGCAGGCGGCGAAACAAAAGAATCCGCACAGGCAGTGCTTGTATGGGTACTCCGTGGAATGCTTAAACTCCTCCACCCGTTCATGCCGTTCATAACAGAGGAGATATGGCAGGTTCTTACCGATGAAAGCGGAGCATTGATGCTTGAATCATTCCCTGTATATGATGAAAAGCTCTCATATCCAGATGAAGAAAAATCATTTGAAAAGATAATATCAGCAATCAGGGGAATACGCAACCGCAGAACTGAAATGAATATTCCGCCTTCAAAGAAAGCAAAGATATTTATTGAAACTGCTGACAGGGAACTTTTTGAGGACTGTTCAGTATTCTTTGAAAAACTTGCCTCAGCTTCAGAAGTAGAAACAGCAGAAAAATATGATATGCCTGATGCAGTAACCGTTGTTACAGACAGTGCAAGAGTATTTATCCCTATGAATGAACTTATTGACAGGGATAAGGAGATTGCAAGACTTGAAAAGGAAAAGACTGCTGTACAGAAGGATATTGATTTCCTCAGCAAGAAACTGAACAATCAGGGATTCCTTGCAAAAGCTCCTGAAAAACTCGTTGAAGCCGAAAAGGCAAAGCTTGCAAAGGCAGAGGAGAAAATGGCAAAGATTCTCCAGTCAATTGAAAGCTTCAGATAAACAAAACTTAAAATAAAGGATTTTTTATTCTGTAGGGGCGACCATTGGTCGCCCGTCTGAATTAACGCAAATTCGACAACAAAATTTTATGGTTGAAAATAAGGGATTTTTCTTATATTTTGTAGGGGTGACCATCGGTCGCCCGCCTGAAA
>DJFA01000059.1:0-10072 GCA_002431975.1 Ruminococcus sp. UBA5884 | reverse complement strand
CGACCGATGGTCGCCCCTACAATCAGATAAACGAATCGCAGAAAACAATTTATCGAACCGGCGATAAACATTATTTTTATAATAATTTTGAACGGAGGAATATTCTGTATGCTGACAGATATTGAAATCGCACAGAATGCCGATATGAAACCTATAACCGAAATTGCACATTCACTCGGTATAGATAATGATGATATTGAACCATATGGCCATTACAAGGCAAAGCTTTCCGAAAATCTTTTTAAAAAACTTGATTCAGAACCTGATGGAAAACTTATACTTGTTACCGCTATAAACCCTACTCCGGCAGGAGAGGGAAAAACTACTGTAAGTGTCGGACTCGCAGAAGCTATGTCACTCACAGGCAGAAAAACAGTCCTTGCACTTCGTGAGCCGTCACTCGGCCCTGTATTCGGAATAAAAGGCGGTGCGGCAGGAGGCGGATATTCACAGGTAGTGCCTATGGAGGATATCAATCTGCATTTTACAGGAGATATGCACGCTATTACTGCCGCAAACAATCTGCTCTGTGCAGTTATTGACAATCATATGCAGCAGGGAAATGCTCTCCGTATCGACCAGAGAAGAATAATGTTCAGACGCTGTATGGATATGAATGACAGGGCATTGAGAAATGTTATCGTGGGACTTGGAGGAAAAATCAACGGTATTCCCCGTGAGGACGGTTTCCAGATAACAGTTGCCTCTGAAATAATGGCTATACTCTGTCTTGCCTCTGACCTTGCCGACCTTAAAAAAAGATTCGGAAATATACTTGTTGCATACAATATTGACGGTGAACCTGTATATGCAAGGGATTTGGGAGTTGACGGAGCTATGACTGCCCTTATGAAAGATGCTCTGAAACCTAATCTTGTACAGACTCTTGAAAATAATCCGGCTCTTATACATGGAGGGCCTTTTGCAAATATTGCTCATGGCTGCAATTCAGTCAGGGCAACAAAACTCGCTCTTAAACTGGGAGATTACTGTATTACTGAAGCCGGATTCGGTTCAGACCTCGGTGCTGAAAAATTCTTTGATATAAAATGCAGATTTGCAGGGCTTAAACCTTCATGTACAGTTATAGTTGCAACTATCAGGGCATTGAAATACAACGGCGGAGTTCCTAAAAATGAACTTACCGAAGAAAATACAGAAGCTCTTTCAAAGGGTATCGCAAATCTTAAAGTTCATATCGAAAATATGAGAAAATTCGGCGTTCCGGCAGTAGTTGCAATCAACAGATTCCATACTGATACAGATGCTGAAATAAAGATAATAAAGGATTTCTGCAGGGAAATGAATATTGAGGTTTCACTTGCTGAAGTATTCGCTCACGGCGGAGAAGGCGGAAGAGAACTTGCTGATATGGTTTGCAGGACTATTGAAAACAATCCTGAAAATCATTTTGCCCCCATATATGATGAAAAACTTCCTCTTAAAAAGAAGATTGAAACCGTTGCAGGGGAAATATACCGTGCTGACGGAGTTGTATATACTCAGAAAGCTGAAAAGGCTATTTTGGAAATTGAAAAGCTTGGTTTTTCAGATGTTCCGGTCTGTATCGCAAAAACTCAGTATTCACTTTCTGATGACCCTTCAAAACTCGGAAAGCCTGAAAACTTTAAAATAACAGTCAGTGACGTGAAAATCTCAGCCGGTGCAGGCTTTGCAGTAGTCTATACAGGTGATGTAATGACAATGCCCGGACTTCCGAAAGCTCCGGCAGCTCTCAGAATTGACTGTGACGAAAACGGAAATATAAGCGGTCTGTTCTGATGAAAGGAATACTGATATCTTATGATTATTTCACATTCTCCTGAAGAAACAGTCTTATATGCTGAAAAAATCGGTTCTCTGCTCAGATGCGGCGATATAATCGCATACAAGGGCGGAATGGGTGCAGGAAAAACTACATTTACAAGAGGTCTTGCCACAGGAATGGGTCTTGATGATGAGGTGATTTCACCTACATTTTCCCTTGTCAATGAATACAGAGGAAACGGCATAACTCTTTATCATTTTGATATGTACCGCATTGAAAATGAAGATGAACTGGAAACTACCGGATTTTATGACTATCCTCTTGAAAACAGCGTCTTTGCAGTGGAATGGTCTGAAAATATAGCGTCAGCTCTGCCGGAATCAGCAATTATTATTGAACTCGGATATATAAATGAAAATGAACGTTCCATAACCGTGAAGGGAGATGAAAGATTTGCTGATTTTAGGGATTGATACATCAGGAAAAACTGCATCAGCTGCTATTTCCGAAGACGATTTTATAATAGGTCAGGCATCTGTTTTTACTAATCTTACACATTCAGAGGCAATAATGCCTTTATGTAAAAATCTGCTTAAAGACTGCGGAATAACTCTTGATGATGTAGGAAAAATTGCTGTTTCATGCGGCCCCGGGTCGTATACAGGACTCAGAATAGGCATAGCCGCCGCAAAAGCCATGGCATTTGCCCTTAATGCTGAATGCTGCGGAATATCAACTCTTGAAAGCCTTGCATATAACTTAACCGACTGTGACGGAATAATCTGTCCTGTAATGAAAGCAAGGGCAGAACTTGTATACAATGCAGTCTTTAAATGCGAAAACAAAAAAATTACAAGACTTTCAGAGGACAGAATAATAAACCGTAAGGAACTTTATGAAATTCTCTGCGGTATGGACTCAAAAGTAACAGTTAACGGTGACGGTGCAGATGATTTCTGCAAAGATTATCCTGACAGCAGAATAAAAACTGCTTCACCGCTTCTTAAATATCAGCTTGCAGCAAGTCTTTGCATTGCATCACTTGATATACCGTCAGTTTCGCCTGAAATGCTCAGTGCATCATATCTTCAGCCGACAAAAGCAGAAAAAGAACGCTTGACAAATATATCATAAACAGGTATACTTAAAATAACGCTAATTCGATGGTTATTTTTCTGTAATCGCCCGTTAGGTTCGCCGGAATTTCAGGCGGGCGACCAATGGTCGCCCCTACAGAATAAAAGAAAAATCCCATGTTTTTAATCATAAAATTTCATTGTTGAATTTGCGTTAGAATAAACTTTTATGAATGGAGATTTTTTTATGATAGCAATAGGCTGCGACCATGCAGGATTTCAGCTCAAGAATGAAATAATTGCTCACCTTAAAGAGCGTAATATAGATGTTGCAGACTGCGGCTGTGACGGTTCACCATGTGACTATCCCGTGGTTGCTGAATCTGTCTGTTCTATGGTTCAGAACGGTTCATGCGAAAAGGGTATTCTTATATGCGGAACAGGTATCGGAATGTCTATAGCTGCAAACAAGTTCAAAGGTATAAGAGCTGCCCTCTGTACAGAGCATTTTTCTGCAAAATATACAAGACTCCACAATAATTCAAATGTTTTATGCATGGGTGCAAGAACTCTCGGTGCAGGAATTGCCGTTGAAATCACTGATATATTCCTTTCAACTGAATTTGAAGGCGGCCGCCATCAGAGAAGAATTGACCTTATAACAGATATAGAAAATAATCAGTAGAAAACGGAGGTTGAATTTATGTCAAATTTACATCTTATCGAACATCCTCTTATCCAGCATAAGATTTCACTTATGAGAGATAAGAACACAGGCTCAAAGGAATTCAGGGAACTTGTCGCAGAAACTGCCATGCTTATGTGCTATGAAGCTACAAGAGATTTGCCGCTTAAAGAGGTTGAAATAGAAACTCCTGTGGCAGTCGCAAAAACCAAAATAATTTCAGGAAGAAAACTTGCATTCATACCGATTCTCCGTGCAGGTCTTGGTATGTGCGAGGGAGCTATAAAGCTCGTTCCAGCCGCAAAAATAGGTCATATCGGCACTTTCAGGGATGAAACAAACCATGAATCAGTAAAATACTATTCAAAACTCCCTGAGGATATTGCTGAACGTCATGCAATAATCGTTGACCCTATGCTTGCAACAGGCGGTTCAGTAAATATGGCTATAAAGGAACTCAAGGAAAAAGGCTGCACAAATATAAAAGCTATGTGTATTATCGCCTCACCGGAAGGAATCAAGGCTGTTGAAGATGCTAATCCTGATGTTGAAATATACTGCGGAGCAGTTGACAAGGGTCTTGATGAAAATAAATATATAATCCCTGGTCTGGGAGATGCAGGCGACAGAATTTTCGGTACAAAATAATATTGTTTTTCTCCGGCAGAACGTAATGTTTTGCCGGATTTTAAAAAAAGGAGGATTATTCTATATGTGTGGAATAGTAGGATATGTGGGAGGCAGGGACTGTACCGATGTCCTTATAGATGCTCTCAGCAAACTTGAATACAGAGGCTATGATTCAGCCGGTATTGCTGTTTTCCAGAAAAATAAAATAGTTGTTGAAAAATCAAAGGGCAGACTTGCTGACCTTATAGACAAAATGGACAGAGATGGAAAACCTGTCGGAAACTGCGGAATAGGCCATACAAGATGGGCTACTCACGGCGAACCTTCTGATATAAATTCACATCCTCACGGCAATAAAAGAATTACTATTGTCCATAACGGAATAATCGAAAACTATAAAAAAATCAAGGATTTCCTTGTCGGTGAAGGATACGGCTTTGAAAGCCAGACTGATACTGAAACAGTCGCAAAACTCCTTGACTATTACTATGACGGCGACCCGATATCAACTATTGCAAAAGTAGTCAATGAAATAGAAGGCTCTTATGCAATGGGTATTCTTTTCAGAGATTTTCCTGACAGAATATTTGCAATAAGAAAAGACAGCCCTCTTATAGTAGGTGTGGGCAAAGGAGAAAATTTCATAGCTTCCGATGTTCCGGCAATCCTTAAATATACAAGAGATTACTATCTTCTTGACCAGGACGAAATAGTAACACTTACAAAGGATACTGTAAAGATATGCGATATCCATGGAAACAAAATCGAAAAAGAACTTATGACTGCTACATGGGACGTTGATGCAGCTGAAAAAGGCGGCTATGAACATTTCATGCTCAAGGAAATACATGAACAGCCGACAGCTATAAAAACTACTATAACTCCGAGAATTTCAGACGGTATGCCTGACCTCAGCGAATGCGGCATTACATATGATATGCTTGCACAGTTCAGCAGAATATATATAGTTGCCTGCGGTACTGCAATGCACGCCGGAATGGTCGGAAAATATGTCATAGAAGGCCTTGCAAGAGTTCCTGTAAATGTTGATATCGCTTCGGAATTCAGATACAGAAATCCTATAATTGATAAAGATGACCTTGTAATTCTTATATCGCAGTCAGGTGAAACAGCTGATACGCTTGCTGCCCTGAAACTTGCAAAACAGTGCGGTGCAAAGACTCTTTCAGTAGTAAATGTAAAGGGCTCATCAATCGCAAGAGAATCAGATATGGTTATATATACCCATGCAGGCCCTGAGATATCAGTTGCTTCAACAAAGGCTTATTCAGTACAGCTTGCTGTAATGTATCTCTTTGCTTTCTCAATGGCTTATGCCAAAAAACAGATATCAGAGGAAGTTTGCAGAAATCTTGTAAAACAGCTTACTGAAATCCCTGAAAAAATTGAAAAGGTTCTTGAAGAAAAGGAAAACTGTCAGTTTATCGCTTCAAAACTTGTCAATGCTGCAAGTCTGCTCTATATAGGCAGAGGTCTTGATTATGCTCTCAGTATGGAAGGCTCTCTCAAACTCAAGGAAATTTCATATATCCATTCAGAAGCCTATGCAGGAGGAGAACTCAAACACGGCACTATCTCACTCATTACTGACGATATGCCGGTTATAGCCATTGCCACACAGTCATACCTCTATGACAAGACTGTAAGCAATATAAAGGAAGTAAAGGCAAGAGGTGCTAAGGTAACGCTGTTATGCCGTGAAGGTGCAGCAGTTGATGAAGATGCTGCTGATTATAAGATATTCCTCCCGAATACAGATGATATTCTTATGCCTATGGTGACAGCTGTTCCGCTCCAGCTTATCGCATACTATACATCAGTTCTCAGAGGCTGTGACGTTGATAAGCCGAGAAATCTTGCAAAATCAGTAACAGTAGAGTAATCTGTGACATAAAACAAATATTTTATTCAATAATGGAGATTTGCTTTATGAAAATGAAAAAATTATCTGCATTCGCCCTCAGTTTATTTACTGCCGCTTCAATACTTGGCGGATACGGTGCATATGCTTCCGATATGGGAGATTTAAGCGGAGATGGAAACAGCAGTTCCGAAGATGCCCTTATGATACTCCAGCATACTGTCGGAATGATTGACCTGACAGATGAACAGAAAGCTGCTGCCGATATTGATGGAAACGGCTCTATAGATTCAAATGATGCCCTTCAGATACTCCAGTATACTGTCGGACTTAAAAAATCACTCTATGAGAAGTTTTCAGGCTCGCATACAGGCTTTTTCGGCGACGACAGAAGCCCTTCATATTCAAATAAAAATCTTAATGTAACAAGTTTTTCAGTTGATTTTACTGAGATAGACGGAAAAAATGTAACAGGCATAATCTATATGAGCAACTCATTTATGAAAAATGCTGCATACGACTTTTCAGCAGTCATTGAAAACTCTGTTATGACGGTAAATGTAAACAAACTTCTTAATGACACATATAAAGTAGTTATTGATATGAATTTCTATTTTGATAACAATGAAATCAAGGGAGAAATATTAAAGGCAACTATTGCCGGAGAATCTTATTCATTCCCGACTGTTTACTTTGATTAATTCAAAAAATGAAAGGATATCAATATGGCAAATAATAATCAGAAATCAAAAAAAGGCAGGGTAATTGCAGCTATAGTCGCAGTATTCATTATCGCTGCCTGCGGAGCTGCTGTATACTTCATGCCTACCATAAAATTTATGCTCAGAGGCGGTACTGAAATTACCCCTGAAACCGTTGACTCCGATACCCAGAATTATATGGATATTATCGCTTCAATGAATGCCCAGACCGGTCAGCCGTCAGATGACAGCTCCTCAACGGACAGCAATTCTCAGCAGAAACCTCAGAATAATAATTCATCTTCTGAAAATTCATCATCATCTGCTTCGGACAGTCATAGCAGTCAGTCATCAAAATCCGATAATTCAACAGAATCAGATTCCGGAAATAATAACAACAATAATAACAACTCTGATAACGGAAATTCTCCTGATAATGAAAATATTCCTGACAATAATAATGATAACAACAATAACAACAATAATCCGGACAGCAATGCTCCTGAAACTCCTGCGGAAACTGAACCTCAGAGAGATTATTCACAGTTTATCGGCACATGGAAAGGCTATTTCGGTACTGAAATGTCACCGACATATGAGCTTTTCAATGACCTCGGCTTTGAACTTATAAGCACTGACGGTTCTGATATAACATATACCTTCTGGCTTACCTGCAACGGCTATTCAAAAAAACTTGACAGCACATATGGCAGAATTGATGACAATGGCAGACTCAATATCGTTATAGACGGTCAGGACGCTGGTCTTACTCTCGACCTCGTATTCGAGGAGGACGGCTCTTTATGGGGCGTTGTTTCAAATGCTCATATACTTAACAATCCTGTAACTTTCCCTGTTCTTTTCTTCCAGAAATAATTGAATTACAGCAATTGACAATAATTATCTGATATGATATAATATAAAAAATCCCCGCATAATCAGAATGCGGGGATATATTCCTTAATATTCATCAGGCATTAATGGCGTTGAAAACGGATAGATGCTCTTGTAGCTTTCAAGTTCATCTTCCGTCAGATTTTCTCCTGCCGGTATAAGTCCTGTGCAGTCGCCTGAGGAACATGATGCACAGAAATTTTCAAGCAGGTATGAATCATCATTCTTACTGAGGTTTACAGGTCTTTTTTCATGATTGTTCATTCATATCACCCCAATATATTATATCCACGTTTCTTATGTTTAATTACTCTTTTTTAGGAGCTGATGCTTTTTATGAATCCTATGCTTTCAGAACTTAATGTAGACTATGCTGCTCTTGTTGAAAGATTTGGCGACAATGAGGAAATTATGATAAGATTTATTAAAAAGTTTCCTTATGATACTACTTTTCAGTCACTTGAAAAAGCTGTGAAAAATAAAAATCCTGAGGATATCCTTACATATTCACATACACTTAAAGGTCTTTGTGCCAATCTCGGTCTTATGACACTCAGCAATTACTGCAAAACTATGGTCGAAAAGGTAAGGATTAAAATATATATGAATGTATACAGCGATTTCGCAAATATTAAAAACGAATACCACAGAGTCATAAAATGTATTAAAAAATATACTGATGATGATTATGTATATACCGAATTTAAACCGGCTCCTCCAAGAAAAAATTATAGACGAAAAAAATCCTGAAAATTTTTTTATATTTTTTCAAAAAAAACTATTGACATTGTCCTCGTTTTATGATATACTTATCAAGTACTCAGGTGAGTCAATATCGCGGGATGGAGCAGCTCGGTAGCTCGTCGGGCTCATAACCCGAAGGTCGTCAGTTCAAATCTGGCTCCCGCAACCAGATAAATGCGTTGTTTGATAATTTCAGATAACGCATTTTTTTATTATTTTCTAACATTTTTATTTTTTAACGCCAATTCGATGAATTATTTTTGTAGGGGCGACCATTGGTCGCCCGCTCCAATTTACCAGAATTTCGAACGGGCGAACACAGTTCGCCCCTACAGATTATGAAGAAAATTTCTTATTTTCAATCATAAAATTTTGTTGTCAAGTTCGCATTAAATAATAAGGAGGAAAATGAGCCGTGGAATATGATTTGAACTATGAAATTTTCAGATATGTGGATAAAGAAACGGATAAATATGAGAAAATACTTGATAAAAATGGAGTTTCCATTGATGAAGTAAAAAGAAATATTGATAAATTCAAATGTAAGTTCAATATGCTGACAGAGAAATACGGCATAGGCAGAAAAAATATTGTACAAACTTGTTATGATACGATAATAAAAATAGAAAACGACCCTTATAATAAGGATTTGCAGTATATTTATTTTTGTCTTGCAACAGATTTCGGAATTATCAATGAAATAAATTCATCTGACTGGACAAAGGAGCAGAAAATCAGGAATTATCTGCGTCAAAATGACAGGATTAATGAACTTCTGGATTTTTTAAGTATTCAGAATGAAAATTCAGAAAAACTGAATACTCTCAGAAAACATCTGAAAAAAGCAGTTTACTCAAAAAATATTGAATGTTCTGAAGAACTGGAGCTTATTTGTCAGATTGCACAGCAGCATGATTTTTTTAATGAAAATACAGAAAATAATATTTTAAGGGATAACCTGAATGCACTTCTTATACATATAGGAAGTGATGAAATACTCAATACTGCGAAACCTTATATTATATATGCTGTTCTTACAAGAAAAACAGGAATGATGCAGAAAAGAGAGAATTTTTTTCCGAATATAAAATCTGTTTTTCAGTATCAGATTTATAATATCTACAGCAACAATGGCAAGAACTTCAATAATTATCAGTCATGCATTGAATTTTATGACCATCTTCGCAGAATATATGCTGATGAAAAAAATATTGATATGGATTTCTGTGATTTCTGTTTTGCAAATCTTTCTCCTCTGAGTGAATGGTATTATGCTTATTGTCAGCCGGATTTTGAAATACCGATGATTATCAGCAGAAAAATATATCAGCTTAAACCAATGAGTTTTCCAATGATTTTCTGCTATGACAATTACAGCGGTTGTGATTTGAATGAATTTAAACATAAAAACTATAAGCTTTATCATAAATGGGAAAAGCTTGTTTCTGATGATTTGACAGATGAGATTCTTGAATGCCTTTATAATGGTTCTGATATATCAGAAATTGCAGGAAAATTACCTCGGTATGATGAATTTCCTCGATATGCTGAACTTTTTCTTTTTGGAAATGCTGAACAGCTGCTTCAATGCAGAATGCTTGATATTTCCCAGAGTTTCATAAGAATATAATGTCAATTGAAAACAGTTCCGGAAATTTAAAATTTTTTTCGGAACTGTTTTGTATTTATTAT
>DJFA01000106.1:7976-14612 GCA_002431975.1 Ruminococcus sp. UBA5884 | reverse complement strand
TTTACTGTCGAATTGGCGTTAAAATAAAGTAGGAGCGGCCAATGGTCGCCCCTACAGAAATAATCTCTAAAATTTGCGTTGATTAAAAATCAGAGAGATGAATATATTTTCAGTATATCATCTTTGGTAACAGTTTTTATTGTATTTGCAGGACTTCCGCTTGCTAAAGCATCTGAAGCCATTTTATCAGCAGCAGCCATAAAGGCGGTTTTGTCAATGCCATATTCTTCGATTGATGGGACTTCACAGATTCTGCAAAGTTCTCCAAGAGATTTTACAAAAGCTTTTGCAGCTGATTTATCATCTGAAGATGTATCTGCAACTCCTATAGCTCTGCCGAGTTCTGCAAATTTGTCATAAGCTCCGTCAGCTGCAAAACTCATGCATTTTTCAAGAAGCATTGCATTTGAAAGTCCGTGAGGAACATGAAAAAGAGCTCCGATAGGGCGGCTCATTCCATGAACTATTGTAACTGAAGCATTATTTATTGCCATTCCTGCCTCAAGAGCAGCAACAGACATCTGAGTGCGTGCTTCCACATTATTTCCGTCCTTATATGCAATCGGAAGATATTTAAAAATTCTTTTTACTGCATCAATTGCTGTCATATCCGTCAGATACTGTGCCTTGCGTGAAGTATATGATTCAACGGCATGAGTAAGAGCGTCAAGACCTGTTGAGGCTGTAACGCTTTGAGGAGAAGAAAGAGTAAACAACGGGTCAATAATCGCAAGATTCGGTACAAGAACAGCTCCTTTAAGAAGCATTTTTATTCCTTTTTCACTGTCAGTGATTACAGTAAACTGAGTTGCCTCCGAGCCTGTACCGGCTGTTGTCGGAACAGCGACCATAGGAGGCAGTTTTCCCTCAATTGTTTTTCCCATATAGTCGGATATCTTTCCGCCGTTGACTGCAAGAGCTGCAATTGCCTTCATTGAATCCATAGGACTTCCGCCGCCGACAGCTATAAGGAAATCGCAGTTTTCTTTTTTATAAAGATTAACTCCATCATCAATCATTTTATCATCAGGTTCTCCGGTTATGCCTGAAAAAACAGTATATTCAATATTATTTTTTTTAAGAATTTCTGTAATTTTTGAAAAGCATTCAAGTTTTACAACGTGTTTTCCGGTAACGATAAATGCTTTTTTTCCCATGGAGCAGATATATTTTTCCGCATCTGCAAGACAGCCTGCACCTGTTAATATTTTATCAGGAACATTAAATTCAGTACCCATTAAAAAAACTCCTTTCATTTATAAATCCGGACAGAAAACCCGTCCGGATTTATTTGATTTAACATGAATTGCTGATAAAATTTCTGATTTAACGCTAATTCGATGGTTGTTATTTGTAGGGGCGACCATTGGTCGCCCGCCCGATATTCTGGTGAATCTAACGGGCGAACACAGTTCGCCCCTACAGAACAAACGAAAAATTCATTGTTTTCAATTATAAAATTTCATCACCGAATTTGCGTGATTTAATCCTTGTCAGCTTTAAGAACGGCATTAAGCATGACAGTTGCACCTTCCGTACAGTGCTTTACTGAAGAAAATTCCGGTTCGCAGTGGGAAAGACCGTCCTTTGACTGAACAAATATCATTGTTGTAGGGAGCATATATGATGCAAACTGAGCATCATGTCCTGCACCTGAATGGATATACTGATGACTGATTCCGCATTCTTCTGCTGCTTCTTTTACATATCCGACAAGTTTTTTATTCCAGTAAACAGTATCTCTGTTCCATGCCTTTACTACTTCGCATGTACAGCCTGACCATTTCTTTTCAGCACAGCTTTTAACGATTTCAAGGACTTTTCCGAGAACCTCAGGGTCTTCATGACGTGCATCAAATGAAAAATCAAAGAAATCCGGAACACAGGTATGTACACATGGATGACATACAACTTCACCTGTTGTATAAACAAGGTCGCTGTAGCCGAGCTTGTCAATTTCCTGATGGAGATAACAAAGTGCCTGTGAGGCTGCGAAAAATGCATCACGTCTTTTAGGCATCGGGAATGTTCCTGCATGAGTAGTCTGACCATAGAATCTGATACGATAGTTGAACATTCCAAGAACACAGTCAACAACACCTATATCATTTCCGGCATCTTCAAGTATAGGGCCTTGTTCAATATGAGTTTCAAACATATACTGGTATTTATCAGGATTAAGACGGAATTTTTTATCTCCCTTGAAGCCGGATTTTTCAAGTGCATCTCCGAAAGTTTTTGATGAATCGAGTATGCTCTGTGACTTCATCATATCTTCATAGCGGAATTTGCAGCGTATATCTTCCGGCAGATAGTCATAGCATACAATTCCTGAACACATCATTGCCGGAGGATAAAGAGAGCCTTCCTCATTTGTCCATATCATTGCAGTAAGCGGATGTTTATGAGGAATATTTTCAGAAACAACTGTTTCAAGAACCTCCATAGCACTCATAACTCCGAGTATTCCGTCATAGTTACCGCCATTTTTGACTGAATCGCAGTGAGATGCCATAACTATTCTTTTAGCATCGGGGTCACTGCCCGGAATTGTTGCATACATATTTGCAACATCATCGATTTCAATGACAGCACCGATTGCCTCCATACGTTTTCTGAATTCATTTCTTGCCATTACAGCCTCAGGAGAAAGAGAATATCTTGTAATTCCGCCGTGACCGGCATCTCCGAATTTGCTGAATGTTTTGATTTTATCTTCCATTCGTTTTTCACTGCATGCATACATAATATAAGACTCCTTTCATAATCGTGTTTTATCTCTGCTGAGGTACACGGCAGCAATTTTCAATCAGATAAATTACTTCTTCCTGTTTTACATAAAAGGCTTTTTCAGTCTGGTTTCCAAGCTCAAATACAAGAACAAATCTGACTTCCCAGTCGTTTATATAGAGCTTTGCTGAATTTACACCGAATTTTTCCCTGACAAGAGGTTTTATTCTTGCAAATCCGTAAAGAATACCATCTGCCGGAACCTTAAAGCTCAGTTTTGCGGCGGTCTCCTTAGTAAGAGATATTTCAACCGGAATTTCTGTAATTCCTCCCGGCAGATTATGCTGTTCAAACAAAACCGTTCTGAACTTTGAGGGTGTTACAAAATCAGACAATGCACAGTCAACGGCATCGCTATAATGTTCTTTTACCATAGGAACCGTCCTTTCATTGATTATTTTACCATCTTGTCAGCTTCGCACAGGACTTCATCAACTTTTTTCATTTCCTCACGAACCTGTTCAGGAGTAATGATAAGCGGAGGAGAAATAAGTATCATATTTTCATGTGAATATGTCATAAATCCTTTTGCTTTAAGCATACCGATAAGTTTTCCCATTTTTCCCTCAGGGTCTTTTCCGTATGGTACGAGAGGTTCTCTTGTTTCTCTGTCGGCAACAAGCTCAATTGCGGAAAAGAGACCTATATATCTGACATCTCCGACACTTTCATGTTTTTTCTTTAAATCTTCAAGGCATTCACCGAGAACTGCTCCTGATTTGTTTACATTTGAAAGAATATCAGCGTCTTTATAGAATTTAAGACAAGCCACACCGGCTGCACAGGCAAGAGGGTGACCGCTGTATGTAAGTCCGCAGGATAAAAGATGGTCATCAAAATATTCAGCAATCTTCCTGCTTACAACAACTCCGCCGAGCTGCACATATCCGCAGGTAACACCTTTTGCAAAGCTTACGATATCAGGCTTTACATCAAAGTTTTCAAAGGCAAACATTTTTCCTGTTCTGCCGAATCCCGCCATTACCTCATCGCATATCATCATAATGCCAAATTCATCGCATATTGCACGTACTCCTTTAAGATAATTTTTCGGAGGAATGATAACACCGTTTGAACCTGTTATTGTTTCCATTACGATAGCTGCAACATTTTCAGCACCTTCATAGATAACCTGTTCACGAAGCTTTGCAACATAATATTCAGAAGCTTCTTCTTCAGTTGAAAATTTTATTTTTTCTCTGTAAACGTACGGGTCAAAAAACTTCACAAATCCAGGTGCTGCCGGTTCAAGCGGATATCTTCTCGGTTCACCTGTAAGATTTCCTGCACCATAGGTTGAACCATGATAACTTCTGTATCTTGAAAAAATCTTCTGTCTGCCTGTATACATTCTTGCAATTTTTATAGCATTTTCATTGGCATCTGCTCCGCCGTTTGTGAAAAACACCTTTCCCATATTATCAGGCATAAGTTCGATTATCATTTTTGCAAGTTCGCCTCTGGGTTCGCTGCCGTAAGCCGGTGAGATATAGCAGTATTTTTCTGCCTGTTCCTTGATTGCATCGATTATGGCACGGTTTCCATGACCTACATTGAGATTTACAAGCTGTGATGACATATCTGTATAGCGGTTGCCGTCGAAATCCCACATATAAATTCCGTCAGCCTTTTCAATCGGAAGAGGATTAAGTCCTTTCTGTTTTGACCATGACTGCAAATTGTATGTACAATGGTTATATTTAATTGATTCTGCACTCATTTTTAATTACCTCCGTTTAAATCATATATATCAAGCATATCTTCAATAAGATATGCAAGCATAAGCATATTTTTCGTATAGTCATCAAATTCCCGTCCGAGAATTTCACGTATTGCTTTTATCTTGTAATTAACAGTATTGCGGTGAACTCCTGTCTGAGAGGCAACCTCAAGAACGCTTCCATTAAGCTCAAGGTATTTACGGAGAATTTCTGAATAATCAGTATTCTTTTCCTTGTCAAGCCTGTGGAGAACACCGAGATTTTCTTCAGCAAATGATTTCAGGATATTTCTGTCCTTTACGCCGAAAATCAGCTTCATAATGCCGATATCCCGATAAAACTCACATCTGTGACCTTTTATGCGTCCTGTATACATTGCCGCATATGCCTGTTCATATGCAGATGCCAGTTTTCCGAATCCCTCTGCTGAATCAGAAACCCCGATATAAACCTGAGTATCAGATTTTTTATCAGCAATAGGCTTTAAAATATTGCAGAACATTGAAATATCTTCTTCTGAATAATTCTGCCTGACTATAATAAGTTCACCATTGTTCATAAAAAGTGATGAATGATTCTTCGACCTTTTGAGCATACGCCACAGTGACATATCTGTTGTTCTGACAACCGATTCTGTAATTGATTTTCCATTGCAGAGAATACTTAGTACGATTACAGTATACACACTGTTCTCATAAAAGCCTGCACGGTTGAGAAGCGGAGTATGTTCAGCAGCTTTTGCGGGATTTGTTATCAGTTCACGGAAAGCATCTGCAATTGTGCTTTCATTTTTCTCATTTGCAATAATCCTCCGGCAGAAATCATATGAAATATCAATAATTCTTGTTTTCCAGGGGATTGTAAAAAGCGGAAAACCATTCTGTTCACAGAAAACTATTACCTGTGACGGTACAGAGGCGATATATGGCCCTATATTTACTACAATTCCTACAGCACCTTTGTCACGCAGATTTACAGTAAAGCTTTTTAACCATTCGTTTCCGACATGACCGATTCCCGTAGTAAAAATAAGTTCATTTCCATGAAGAAAATCAGGAACTTCACTGTCTTCAACGATATGAACCCAGCGGACTGTATTTTTCATACCTGCCTGACCTGCCACAAGCTTCATGGAATAATTTTTCTCTGCATTTGCACAGAGCTGTGAAAGAGTAATTGCCATATATCTTCACCTCACTAAAAAAAATCAATGCGGCTTTAAAATTCGTCTGTTATTGTTATCAGCAGCACCTGCCGGACAAACCAGTATACAAAGATGACAGCCGACACATTTTTTCGCATGGAATATGACTTTTCCTGAATTAAGCTCCAGAGCCTGATGACCTGCATCATCACATGAAATAACACATCTTCCGCAGCCCAGACATTTTTCCTTGTCAAAATGAGGATAAACAAGAGTTTTTCTGTCAAGCTTATCTGCCGGAACTATATTGCCGGAGGCTTTTCCAACAAGTTCTGAAATACTTCTTACTCCCTGAGATATCATATAGTGCTTCATGCCTGAAATGATATCCTCAATAATGCGGTATCCGTACTGCATTACTGCCGTTGTTACCTGAATATTGCGGCAGCCGAGCAGAATAAAGTCAAGTGCATCTTTCCATGTTTCTATTCCTCCCATTCCGCTGAGTTCCATATTTTTCAGACTTTCACAGCTGTAAAGGTCATTTATAAATCTTAAGGCAATAGGTTTTACGGCTTTTCCGGAATATCCTGAAACGGAACATCTGCCGTTTACTGAAGGATAACTTTCCATCGTATATGGATTTATTCCCAGAATACTTTTGATTGTATTTATTGCTGCAATTCCGTCAGCTCCGCCCTCCATAGCAGCAATTGCCGGAATTTCCATATGACCTATATTAGGAGTCATTTTAGCAAGCACCGGAAGATGTGTTCCGGATTTTACAATTTCCGTATAACGTTTTACAAGTTCAGGATTCTGTCCTACATCTGAACCAAGTCCGTCAGCCGACATATGCGGACAGCTGAAATTGCATTCAATTATATCAGCTCCGGCTTCTGTTACAAGCTGTGAAAGTTTCAGCCATTCCTGTTCATTCTGTCCCATTATTGAAACAACAAGTACTTTTTGTGGATAATT
>DJFA01000106.1:2873-7846 GCA_002431975.1 Ruminococcus sp. UBA5884 | reverse complement strand
CCTATTGTATCAAATCGGGGTGAAACTTCTTCAGGAACAAGAAATCCGACTGTTTTGTAAACAACACCTGCCCAGCCCATTTCAAAGGCTCTTGCACACATTTCATAATCGCCTGCAACGATTGATGAGGACAGGAAAAACGGATTTTCACAATGCACTCCGCAGAAATCTATTGACAAATCAGGATTGATGTCAGATTTTTCTGTCTTTTCCGGAAGCATGGCTGCCATCTGACGTATTCTTATAGGGCGGTCATAATGAATACAGGCTTTTTCACATTCTCCTGAACATTCAGAACATACCTTTTTATCAATAAATTCACCTGCCGCAGCTTCATTTTCAAATCTGACGGCTCTGACAGCTCTTGCAGGATTAAATTTCTTGCTGCATGCTTTGGTACAAGCTCCCTCTGCACAAAGCAGACAACGTGCTGCTTCTTCATTTAATCTGAACATATCACCTACCGCCTTTCAAATCAGTTATTTAAGTGAACATTTAACAAATTCTCCCCAGCCTTTTTCACCTTTGAATTCTCCGTTTTCATAAACAAGTTTTCCTCTTGAATATGTCTGAACGGGGTATCCATGTACTGTTATACCTTCCCAGATGGTATGGTCACAGTCAGAATGCATCTTTTCATTTGTAATTGTGAAATCAACTGACGGGTCATATATTACAATATCCGCATCTTTTCCGACACTTAATGAACCTTTATTCTTACAGCCGAAAATCTTTGCCGGATTTGATGAACAAAGTTCAACAGCCTTTGTAAACGGAATTTTACCTTCATTGGCGGCAGAAAGCATATACGGATACATATTTTCAATTCCTGCACAGCCGTTAGGAATTTTTGAAAAATCATCTTTTCCCCAGTCCTTTTCATATGACTGGAACGGACAATGGTCTGTTGCAATGGTATCTATATCACCACGTTTAATAGCTTCCCAGAGTGCCTGACGGCTTTCCTCATTTTTCATAGGAGGTGAGCATACAAAGTTTCTGCCGTCTTCTCTCTTGTAAACATCACTTGTAAATTCAAGATACTGAGGACAGGTTTCAGCATAAATTGTATATCCCTCGTCCTTTGCCTTTGTAACAGCATCAACGCCCTGTTTGTTTGCAAGATGTACTATATAAAGAGGAACATCAACAGCCTTTGCCCACTGAATTGCTCTTTCATCTGCCTCGCCCTCAACAAATTCAGGACGTGAAAGATAATGATACCATGCACTTGTTTTTCCTTCTGAAAGGAATTTTTTAGTAAACATATTCACCATTTCATTGTTTTCAGCATGGACAGCAATCAAAGCTCCGCATTCCTTTGCCTTTTCAAGCACCTGATAAAATACACCGTCAGTTACACCAAAATCATAAACCATAAATACCTTGAATGAAGGCACACCGAATTTTACACAATCTTCAATAGTATCAATCAATCCGTTGGTTACATCTTTTACAGCAACATGGAATGAATAGTCAACTGCTGCATTTCCTGCACAAAGTGCATCACGGCGTTTTACTGCATCAACCATTGATTCACCGAAATCCTGCAAAACAAAATCAAATACAGTTGTTGTACCTCCGCAGGCAGCTGCTCTTGTACCGGCAAAATAGTCATCAGAGGAAATTGTTCCGCCGAAAGGCATAGCCAGATGTGTATGAGCATCAATTGCTCCCGGGAGAACAAGTTTTCCTTCTGCATTGACGATATTTTCACAGCCTTCGGTGCAGAGATTTTCACCGACAGAAACGATTTTTCCGTCTTTTACAGCAACATCAGCTTTAAACATTTCAGAATCAGTAACAACTGTTCCGTTTTTAATAATCATATCCATATCGGTACACTCCTTTTTTTATTGATGGCTTTCCGTATGGACTGCTGCCAGTCCACACAGAGCCGGATTTTTTTTATTTCTTATATACGAGGACAAGTCCTGAACGCTGATAAACCTGAGCAATTTCCAGAAGTTCCATACCGCCCGCATTTGCTGAAATAAGGTTTGATACCCATGTTACGCCGAAATCAACAGTTCCGTTGTTTACTGCTGTTGTTTCGCCAATATCTCCGCCGCCGGAAACTATATTGACATTGAGTCCGACTTCATCATAATAGCCTTTTGCCTTTGCAACATAATATCCCATAAACTGACACTGCGGAAGCCATTTGAGCTGTACGGAAACATCTGATTTTTCAGGTGTGTCAAAATCCTTTGACATTGCAGCCTCCCAGTATGAAGTATCACGGATATCGTCAAGAGTCAGAGTCTGAAGCTTTTCAGCCGCTGAACTGTCATCAAGTGATATGTATTTCTTTGCGAGGTCAAGAGTCTGCTGCATTGCCTCCTCGTCCATTTTACCGTAATCAGAAACAGCATTACCCTTTGTATCTGTTTCAACAAGTTTTTTAACTTCTGATGCCATATATGCCTGATGGTCAGATGATACAGATGAACCGGCTTCATATACTATTTCAGCTGCTTCATCAGGATGTTCACAGGCATATTTCCAGCCCTGCATTGAAGCGTACACAAATGCTTTTACTGTATTCGGATTTTCAGCTGCGAATGATTTTGTACAGAAAAGATTATCTTCAAGCATTGCAACTCCTTCATCATTCATATCAATTATGCCGACTGTATCGCCATATCCGTAGCCGCCCTCATAATCATTTACGACAAGTCCAAGTTCATTATATGTCATAGCCGAAGCAAGAGTAATCGAATCATCATCGAAACCGTCCATATCGAATGACTGTGAAAGGTATTTCGGTTCCTGATTATATTTTGTAAGCAATGCAAGAATTTCATATTCATTGCCGAGTCCCCAGTTTCCGACCTTGCCCTCCTGAGCTGCGGCAATTATTCTGTCACCGTTTGACATTTCAGCAGAGGCTGATGATTTATCCTCTGAAGCTGATGAAACTGATGATGACGCTGCTGATGATTTATCTTCTGATGAACCGCATCCTGCAAGAGATGCCATTACCAATGTCAACGCTGCAAGGCAAGCAAGAGTTTTTCTAAAGTTTTTCATGATTGTTTCCTCCTGTTTTTTAAAATTGTCTATATTACAAGCAACACAGCCTATCTGCGTTTTCTTAATAATATCGATTCTATTATCATAAGAACTGCATACATAACGATTCCTATTATACAGGCAACAACGATATATGCCCATGCTGTTGAATACTGTGCTATAAGGATATTTTCACGTATCTGTCTGCCGACACCTATTATATATTCAGCAAAATATTCACTTACAAGTGCACCTATTACACTGCCCGGAACACTTACTTTCAATGCTGTGAAAATATACGGAATACTGTTAGGAAGACGAAGCTTTATAAATTCAGTCATTTTTCCGGCAGCATAGGTTTTCATAAGGTCATCAGAGAAAGGTGCAAGTTCTGTAAGTCCTCTGTATGCGTTCACACTCATGGAAGCCATGCTTACTATAGTAACAACTATTATTTTTGCAACCATACTGCGGATTTCAGCCTGACTGCTTACATCTTTTGTCCAGTTTATTATTACCGGAGCAAGAGCTACAATAGGAATTGCATTGAATGCAGATATTATTGTAAGTCCGCCTTTTCCGAATGTGGGGAATGATGCTGCCATGATTGCTATAAGATATCCCAGAATTGAGCCTAAAATCAGACCGCATACCGCAACTTCAACCGAAGCCCACACATTTGTCATTATTTTATCGCTGTTTTCAGCAATTATGCTGATTATCCTTGTCGGGTACGGAAGTATATATTCATCAGTGTTAAGCAGTTTGTGAAGTATTCCCGTCTGCCACATGATAATGATTGCAGCTCCGAACAGAACCGGATAAAGCACAGATTCAACAGCCGCTTTTTTTCTTTTGTTTTTCAAGACTGCCAATGTACTCACCCTTTCTTTCCTGACCTGCCTGTTCTTTTATACGGACAGAGCAGCATTTCAATTACGCCCATGATATAAAAGCTGAAAATACCGATAACTGCACTGAATAATACGATATCCCAGAACACATATCGTGTCATTGCTCCCTTTAATGACTGTGAAAGCAGACAGCCAAGTCCTATGCCGCCCTGAAGTGTATCAACAAGTATAGATGCTGTTATTGCCATCGGAGCGGAAATTTTAAGACCGGTAAAAAAGTAAGGTATACATGCCGGTATCATTGTTTTTGTATAAATCTGAAATTTATTTGCTCCGTATGAATACATAAGTTCATGTTTTTCCTTCTGAACTGATTTGAAGCCTGCAAGCGTATTTGTTGCCACAGGATAAAATGTAAGTATAGCGGCAATAACTATACGGCTTAATGCAATATCTCCGGTAATCGCATTGATTATAGGAGCCATTCCGAGTATAGGAATAAGCTGAATCAGCATAAGATACGGAAATGCAATTTTTTCAACAACTCCTGAAAGACTCATAAGAAGTGCAAGCAAAAATCCGGCTGCAATGCCAATCAGATATCCTATTCCGGCTCTTGAAAGAGTAGCACCGGCATTTTCCATAACCATCTGCAAAGCTGTCTGAGTTCCGTTGATTTTTTTTGTACTGACTATTGAATCCACAATTCCGCTGATATGCGGAAGAACATTTTCAGGAGTACGCTTTGTATGTTCAACATTCAACGCACAAAGTTCCCAGACAACTATAAGAAGAACTGCCCATACCAGCATGATAAATGCCTTTGATGAAAATATTTTTTTTATTCTTTTCAAGTCAATCACCGCCTTAAACACCCTCAAAACTGTTCCTTACCTTTGAAACAAGTGCTGTAAATTCAGGTGTATCCTTAATATCCATAGTTCTCGGTCTTGGCAAATCAATATCTATTACTGCTGAAAGCCTTCCCGGATGAGGTGAAAGCACACATACTCTGTCAGACAGAAATACCGATTCTGAAATATTATGTGTTACAAATATTATTGTCTTGTTTGTTTTCCTCCATATTTTCAATAAATCTATGTG
>DJFA01000106.1:0-2738 GCA_002431975.1 Ruminococcus sp. UBA5884 | reverse complement strand
CCGACTCTCTGCTGCATACCTCCTGAAAGCTGTCTTGGATAATGATTCTGAAATTCAGTAAGTCCTACAAGCTCCAGCATTTTCAAAGCTCTTTCACGGCGTTCTGATTTGGGTTCATGAGTGATTTCAAGAGGAAGTTCAATATTTTTAAGAACTGTACGCCAGTCATAAAGAACAGCACTCTGAAAAACCATTCCGTATTTCCTTTTCAGACGGGCTTCACGAGGTGTTACTCCGCTTATCTTTACATTTCCTGAGGTTGGCTGAATCAAATCTGCAATAATACGGAGAAGTGTTGTTTTTCCGCAGCCTGATGGCCCGAGAAGTGATATAAATTCTCCTTTATGTATATCCATACTTACACTTGTAAGTGCCTGTACGTCCCGACCATCTGATGCTGTGTAAACCATGCCGACATTATCCATCATAATTTCAACATCATTTCTAATTATTTCAGCCATAATTTATCAGTCCTCTCAGTCAAATAAAAAACAGGCAGTGCCGCTTATGGTAAATACCATTGGCGACATTGCCTGTTTCATTCTGTTTTTATATAATTATTCTTTGTTTTCTTTAACTGTCTATATTATAACAGTTATCTGTCTTATATGTCAATACAGACCGGAGATTTTGTGACTTTAAACAGATTATACATTTATATAACAATGATGCATATAAATTTAATACAAAAAAGTTTATCATTAATTCTTTGAATTTGTGCTGCAGCATATAGATATCAGCACATTTTCAAACTTCAGCACATTTTTAAGGAGGTCAAATAAACTATGCTGATAGTAATTTTCAAAATTTATTATGCTGATGCATAAAGGCTTTATCCGGCAATTAAAATCAAAACACAAATATTCATATGTCAACTGTAAACAGTTCCGAAAAAAATTTTAAATTTTCGGAGCTGTTTTATATTTATTATTATTTAATTGTATGGTAACCTTTTATCAGGAGGTGGAAATATGTTTATGAATGGAGAATATCTCGAATCAGTAAATGACTTAAAACGCTGTTTTTGTATAGATGAACTGCTATATATCTATGGCAGCGGTGAACTTGAAATATGGCTCAGAAAAATCGGTGAGACAGAAAAAGCTGAAAAAATAAGTGAAATCAGCAAAGTAAATGCATATATTCTGCTCAGACTTTATGAAATTCTGGATTTGAATCCTGAACTGTCAGAGGAGGAAATCCGCTGTTTGTTTACTTTTCAGAAACAGAATGAATAAATGCATTGACAATAGTAATAAGGTCATTTCTGTATTTTTCAGGACACTTCTGATTCAATAATGAGAGCATTTCAAGTTCTGCGGAATCTCCCTTTGCACATTCTCCAAATAAAATATAATCTGCACTGAGATTTAAAATGTCAGTAAGTTTTGCAAGTGTCTGAATGGAAATGCCTTTTACACCAAGTTCAATATCAGAGCAGAATTTTGTTGATACCTCAAGTTTTTCAGCAAGCTGTTCTCTTGTCAACCCTGAAAGTTCTCTTTGTCTGCGGATTCTTTTGCCCATCTCATGATAGCTGACTGTTTTCATTGTTGAAAAGTCCTCCCGTTAAATATTTTTTAACGCAAATTCAACAAAGAAATTTTATGATTGAAAATAAGAAAATTTCTTCATGAAGAAACATTTTATCATATTTGCGTTTTTATTATTGTACATAAAAAGTTTCTGAAACAAAATTAACTTTAAGAGTTGACATAAAGAACTTTAAGTGTTAAAATAATATTGTTATTATGCGGTAATCCGATGATTATTATTTGTAGGGGCGACCATTGGTCGCCCGCCTGATATTCTGGTGAATCTAACGGGCGACCGATGGTCGCCCCTACAGATTATGAAGAAAATTTCTTATTTTCAATCATAAAATTTTGATATCGAATTGGCGTTATTATGCATTAATCTATTAAAATTATTCTACAGGAGATTTTTTTAATTATGGGATTGTTCAGTAAATTAATGAACTGGCTTGATGAAGAAGAAAATAATAATACTAATGAAACTAATGATACTCTTGATTCTTGTAAAATTACATTTGGAAAATATGACGGCATTCCGATAGAATGGTATCCTGTCGGCAAGCTCGGTGAAACAGGAGATAAACTGGTTACTCCTTCAATCGAAGGTGTGAAAGGTACATCATATATTGTAAAAACAGCTCTTTTTAAAGCGATATTCAATGAATATGACAGAACAGTAAAAGATGATTATAATATATGGAAATTTTCATGGCTGCGTCAGTATTTAAATGGCGAATTTTATGATAATTGTTTCAGCGATGAGGAAAAAAGCAGAATCATTCCATGCAAAGTAAGGTCATACAGCAATACAAAAACAGATGCTTATGGTGAATTGTATGTTGATGAAATAGAAACAATTGATAAGGTTTATATACCTGATGATATGGCAAGATGGGACGAGGATACCCTGTCACTGTACTGGACAAGAATGACTGTTTCAAGCAAGGACAGACTGCACGGATATCTTGCTTCACTCGGTGACGGCGGCCGCAGCCTGACCAAAAAAAGCTCAAGCAATAAAGTAATAGCTGCAAAAATGTATTGTCAGAGTAATTCAAGCTCAAAAGAATTTTCATCTGAGGTTATGGTAGACCTTCAGCATGATGTACGTCCTGTTATTTTTATAAAGGATACTGAAAATAATGAAAAACCAAAAGAAAAAAGTGCTTTTTCTTTTAATGATGTTTATGATGATGAAAAACG
>DJFA01000003.1:2965-7836 GCA_002431975.1 Ruminococcus sp. UBA5884 | reverse complement strand
AACCTATTGTTTAACCATAATTTGGCGGGCGACCAATAGTCGCCCCTACAAAATATAAGGAAAATTCATTATTTTTAGTCATAGAATTTTGTTGTCGAATTAGCGTATATAATACTAATATCCATTATGCAAAGAAATGCCGGAAATTTAAAAATTTCCGGCATTTTAATTATTTATGAATTTCTGCAAGCTGTATTGTTATATGTTCAATAAGCTTGTCCATAGCCTTTTTGGTTGTAACGTGCCTGAACCATGTCGGGTTGACTGTCGGAATATTAAGCTCCATGCTTTTTTCATCAACATATACAACCACCTTGTCACCGTCATGCAGC
This sequence comes from Ruminococcus sp. UBA5884, assembly GCA_002431975.1. Lineage (GTDB taxonomy): Bacteria > Bacillota > Clostridia > Oscillospirales > Ruminococcaceae > UBA5884. The sequence continues at coordinate 7,504 of DJFA01000003.1, read as the reverse complement.
TTTGTATGAAGTTCCGCTCTTACATTGTTCACAAGTGCTGATTTGAGATAAAGTCCTATCTGTGTATGTATCGCAAATGCAAAATCTATAACAGTTGAACCCTCAGGGAGTATTATCGGCGAATCATCACGCCTGTATACTGTTATATGCGGCTTGAGTGCCTCTGAAATATCATCTGAATCAGAATAAAGCTTTATGCCGTCTATCGAACCGTTCATATATCCGATATATTCCTTTTCAGTCTTTACATATACTCTGTATGAATTATTGTATTTGTCTTCAAGAATTATTTCAATGCCCTTGTTTCCGGTATTTTCATTTATAGATGTCCAGATTATATCAAATGGGTAGAGATTTCTTTTATATATATCAAAAAACATTTTTACAGGTGATATATAATCAAGGTCTTCCATTATTATAAATACATTAAGCAGAGGCATTCTGTATTTATTGATATATTTCTGCTCCTCACCGGGGTAATGCTTTATTGCATGGCTGTAGATATTTCCCGGAGTTCTTTCTGTAATAACGCAGTCTATAACGGCACTTTCTATTTTAAGTGAATATATTGCCTTTTTAAATTCCTCGATTGCATTTTTATTTTCCTGAAGAACTCTTGAATATGCACCGCATATAATTGAATACTTGTCATGCTGGTCTATCCTGAAACAAAGTGACTGTATCTTTTCAGTGAAATAATGAGTGCCGAGCATTTCAGCGAGTTTTAAATATACATCTCTTGTTTCACGGACTTTTTTTATCTGTTTTTCAATAGGCATTGCGTCTATTGTAAGAAGATTATGAAGTCTGTCGGCAAGCTTTATATAGAATGCATACTTATATTTTGAGCCTACTTCAAAGAGTTTTATAATAGTCTGCCTGTCAATCTCCTCTTTGTTGATATTATGCTTTTCATCGGCTTCAACGGCTGTCACAGCATCAACAATACCTACTATTTCAGGATTGAAAGTTTCCTGAAGTTTTTCAAGAGTATAACCGCTTTCCTTGCAGTCTTCAACGACATCATGAAGCAGAGCTGCTGCTATTACATTATTGTCAAAGCCCATTTCAGCAAGGACTCTTGCAACGAATACAGGGTGAGTTATATACGGGTCACCTGAAACTCTCCTGCGGCACGCACTGTCATGAGCAGTCTTTGCATACTCAAATGCACAGGTAACTATATTGAAATTGGTTCTGCCATGTTTCTGGAGAATTTTTTTAATCTTTGCAAATTCCTTGTATATTTCATCATATTCCTGTTTGGTTATAGGAAGATTTCGTTTGTCACTGCTGTCCATAATAAAAATCCCCCTCCTCAGTCCTCAAATGATTCATCAAAATATTTTTCCATTGATTTATACCAGTTATAATCGTCCTGAATTGAAATAGTGGCACATTTGAAATACTGATGTTTTATGAGATTATTGACAAGCTTTTCGATATTATGGCTTATAAGCACATCTGTTTCATCATCGCTTAAATTCGCACCATTCATTGAATTGACTCCTGAACTGAGCATAATTCTTTTAAGACGGCTTACAAGCATATTTTCCTCATCTGAAAAAGTCATTTTTCTGTAGCTTAAATGGAGAAAATCTGCTATTTCATTTTCATCGCAGGTAAGAGTGCGTCTTGTAAGCATTATAAACTGTGCACACGGCATTGACTCATGACCTCTTGAAACTGAATTGACAGTGCCTATTCCTCCGAGGTATTCCTTGCTTGAATCAGGATTCTGGAATATCATAAGGCATTTGTCCCTGAATTCAGATGCAAGTGAAATAAATACATTATGAGATGTTATATCTATCTCTCCTGTATAGAAATGATGTCTTTTAACCTGTGAAACATCGAGGTCAAGCAGAGTCTTTATTTCAGGTCTGGTTGAAATATCGGCAAAGAATTTTGTACATTCGCTCCTTGTACAACAGGTTATCGCTGAAGCCTTGAAGCATGAATTTCCAAGAGGAGTCCTTTCCTCATATATCTGGAGCAGTCCGCAGCTTATGCGGGGCTTTAACTTATCGGTAATGTTTGTATATTTATAAACTGTTGTATCAAAATAATGCATATAATAGACACCGCAGAAACGTCTGAGCATTTTTATTTCCACACTGTCGGTCAGTTCTCTGTACTGTTTGAGCTGGCTGCTGTATTCTATTTCAGATGTAAGAAATTCATCTATTGATATTCCGCAGCGGTTTTTCAGCTCGATGAGAAGCTGAAGTGTCGGAAGTGCAGTACCATTCAGGTATTCTGAAAGTGTCTGCTCTGAAATATTGAATTCTTCAGCAAATTCCTTATGATTCATTCCCAGCTCATCAATTATATAGGAAAGATTATTTGATGCCACCGTCTTTACCCTGTCAGAATGAATAAGACCCCGTTCAGATGTTTTCATATTCAAAGCCCCTTTATATTTATTTGTTTTTCTGTATAAAAATAACAGAAAATTACATCTTTATTCAGCATTATTGTATTTTATTTTAAATTATATCATAAACCTTAATTATCGTCAACAAAAAACAATTACAAAATAAATAATGTAAATTATCAGTAATTTCTACTATTTTTATAACTCAGAATATTTATAAGCCTGTATATTCCCATATGCATTGATTTATGAATATTTATACACCTTTTATTTATATTTATTAATTATTTTTACAGTGAAACTCCCCCTTTGATTTAAAATTTCCTTGACAATTACATCAAAAAGTTATACAATAAAAGTATTGCATTAATTTGCATTGCATTAATGTGTATTCAGTAAACAGGTCAGAAAAATTTACGGTCAGAGAGTTGTATTTCCCCTGTAACAGTATTGCGAATCACATTACAGGATATTTTTATTATTTACCAAAGGAGGGAAAACCAGTCTAAATGATTTATGTTGTTGTATGTATCTTATCTCTGCTTGTAGGTTCCGGTGTCTCAGGATACATATGCTATGGAAAAGGCCGTGAAACTTTCCGCAAGGAAGCAGAACTCGATTTCAATTCAGCTCAGAATGAAGCCAAAAGAGTCCTTGAAGATGCTATGAGAGAGGCTGAAAGCAAAAAGAAAGGTGCTCTCGTTGAAGCAAAGGACGAGATTCACAAACTCCGCTCAGATGCCGAAAAGGAAATAAAGGACCGCAGAAACGAAATCTCACGTCAGGAAAGAAGAATCCAGCAGAAGGAAGAAACTCTTGACAAGAAAAATGATAACATCGAACGTAAGGAAGAAGTTCTCAATGATAAGATAAAATCAGCTGAGGAAAAACTTAATGAAGCTGAAACAATCAAGAAAAGTCAGATGGATGTGCTTGAGAAAATATCCGAGTTTACCAAGGAACAGGCTAAGGAATATATCATCAATATGCTTGAAAATGAACTCATTCACGAAAAATCCGTCAAGGTAATGGCTTATGAACAGCAGATAAAAGATGAATGTGAGGAAAAAGCAAGAAATTATATCTCACTCGCTATCGCAAAATGTGCTGCTGAACAGGTTTCAGAATCAGCCGTTTCAGTCGTCACTCTCCCGAATGATGAGATGAAAGGAAGAATTATCGGCAGAGAAGGCAGAAATATCCGTACTCTTGAAACCCTTACAGGCGTTGACCTCATCATTGATGATACTCCGGAAGCTATCACTCTTTCATGCTTTGACCAGGTAAGACGTGAAGTTGCAAGAATCGCTCTTGAAAAACTTATCGCTGACGGAAGAATCCACCCGACAAGAATTGAAGAAATGGTTGACAAGGCAAGACGTGAAGTTGAACATAAAATAAAACAAGAGGGCGAACGTGCCATTCTTGAAACCAATGTCCACGGTATCAATCACGAACTTGTAAAGCTTATCGGAAGACTTCGTTTCCGTACAAGCTACAGACAGAACGTTCTTAACCATTCAATTGAAGTTGCCCAGCTTTCAGGAATACTTGCCTCTGAACTCGGCGTTGACGCAAACCTTGCAAGACGTGCGGGTCTGCTCCACGATATAGGCAAGGCTCTTACCGCTGAAATTGAAGGCTCTCATGTACAGATAGGCGTTGACGTATGCCGCAAGTACAAGGAAAATCCTGAAGTTATCCACGCTATTGAAGCTCACCATAATGACGTTGAACCACGCACCGTAATTGCCTGCATAGTTCAGGCTGCTGACGCAATATCAGCTGCAAGACCGGCTGCAAGAAGCGAAAATTATGAAAGCTATATCAAGCGTCTGCAAAAACTTGAGGAAATATGTTCTTCATATGAGGGCGTTGAAAAATGTTATGCTATTCAGGCTGGACGTGAAATAAGAGTCATGATTGCTCCTGAAGTCATAAACGATGAAAAAATGGTTCTCGTTGCAAGAAATATTGCTAAACAGATTGAAACTGAAATGGATTATCCCGGACAGATAAAAGTTCATCTTATCCGTGAAAGCCGTGCAATAGAATATGCAAAATAAATTATTCAACGCAAATTCGATGGATTGTTTATGTAGGGGCGACCATTGGTCGCCCGCCTCTGAAATTCCGATAAATCTAACGGGCGACCGATGGTC
>DJFA01000003.1:0-2928 GCA_002431975.1 Ruminococcus sp. UBA5884 | reverse complement strand
TGGTCGCCCCTACAAAATATAATGAGAATTTCATATGTTCAATCATAAAATTTTGTTGTCGAATTGGTGTTATTTAAATACCCTGCATCAGATATGCAGGGTATTTTTAAAAAAAGGAGGTTTTAAGGATTGCCTAAAACTATCTTCAATACTACTGAAAAATCCAATTTCATTCTCAATATGAAAGAGGAAAATGTAGACAGGCTTTCCCTGTTCGTACTTGCCGGAGTATGCATAATCATGACTTTGAGTCAGATTCCGGCTGAATTCAGCTATTCTCTTACCGATGTGCCTTTTCTTGCCCTCGGAATATCCGGCGTTCTGGTCGTTGTAACCGGAATAATCCTCATATTGCGTAAGCATATGGTTAAAAATAATATTGCAGGTCTTGCAATAATGCTTTTTCTTTTTGTCTGGTCAATGGTTTCCTATTATAATTCATATAATCTGAAAACATCATTATGGGGTCAGGACGGCAGATATGACGGACTTGTAACAATGATAATATACATATTCCTCTTTATATCTGCAAGCATGATTTCAGACGGAAAAATTGAAAGACTTTTCGATATTATGACAGGTGCAGGACTTTTCCAATGTTTCTGGGCTGTATATCAGCTGTTTCCATTTGGAAAATCATATTACAGGAATCTTGAAGCAATCGCTGAAAAAAATGTTTATCTGACAAGCGGTCTTGCAGGAAATCCGTTCTTTTTCGCAATGCTTATGTCAGTACTGCTTTCTGTATCGGTTTTCGGAGCTGTTTTCGGCTCTGACCGCAGACACAGAATATACTACGGCACAGCATCAGTTATTTTTACTCTTGCCGCATTGCAGACCCATACCGTTTCAGCAGTAATTGCAGTTATTGTTATATATGCTGTTTCACTGATAACAGCCGCTGTAAAACATAAACTCAATAAGATTTCACTGATAATGTTTATACTCGGAATTGCTGCAATAATTGTTGAACTTGCTGCTGGATACAGATTCTATGACGGCGGAATTGCATGGCAGGATTCGTTTTACAGACTCGGTGTTACCGGATATTATTCATTCACATATTCTGATTTTGATGTAAACAGTCTTAAAGAAGTATATTCATATTTCTGGAATGAAGCTCTTGAAGCCATAAAGGATTTCCCTCTTGCCGGAACAGGCATAGACTGTTTTTCATATACTCAGTATAAAACCTCAAATATTCTTCAGTATGAACTTAATTCAATCGACAGACCCTATAATGATTATCTCTTTCTTGCCGCAACAAGAGGTATCCCGTATCTTGCAGGATATGCCGCACTGCTTGTATATACGCTTGTAAACAGTATCAGAAATGCTCTTAAAAATAATGAATGGTACTATAAAGCAATGCCGTTTGCAGTAGTCATATTTATGATTGTAAGCATATTCAACAACAGTTCAGTAGGCGTAATGCCTTTTATATGGATTATCTTAGGACTATCAGCCAAGAACAGAAAAAACAACGGTCAGACCTGACCGTTGTTTTTTATTTCCATTACAAACTGCATAAGCTGTTCATATTCATTACTTATATTATTTTCAATAACCTCATCAAGCAATTTTTTAAGAATAATTCCTATATCTTTTCCTGAAAATCCTGCATTTTTAATATCATTTCCATTTACAGCAAGCTCCTTTACATTAAGACAGCTTTTTGATTTGATGAGATTTTCAGCTGTACGCTTTATATTTTCAAGCTTTGGAATGCGTTCCGCACAGAATGGCTTTTTAGCAAGATTATCCGCTTTCTGAACCTCGATAAGCTGAAAGAATGCTTCACTTCCTATAGCAGACATACAGCGTTTTACTGCCTTTTCACTTTCAAATTTATCGCTGTGATGAGATATAAGGGTGATAACTCGCTTTGATGTTGAATTTTCATATTTAAGTCTTTTAAGAATTTTCTGTGCCATATCAGCACTTTTTCCGGCATGACCCTTGAAATGACGGCAGTTCCCCTCCTCCTGACATGAAAAAGGCTTTCCGATATCATGAAGAAGAAGTGCAAGTCTTATAATTTTGTCATTGCAGGCTTTTGAAACAGCAACTGCGATATGTTCCCATACGGTATACATATGATATTTGCTTTTCTGGTCAAATCCTATGCTGTTATGTATTTCAGGGATAAATTCCTCTATAACGGAACTGTAGTTCATAAGAACATTATAGACATTCTTTCCTGTCAGAAGTTTATCAAGTTCGGCTCTTATACGTTCAGCAGATATATTTTTAAGCAGATATTTCTGTTTTCCGATACATTCAGCAGTATTTTTTTCTATTTCAAAGCCAAGCTGTGAAGAAAATCTGACTGCTCTCATAATTCTGAGGGCATCTTCATTAAATCGTTCTTGAGGATTTCCGACACATATAATCTGCTTTTTAACTATATCGTCCTGACCGTGAAAAGGGTCGTAAAGACCGCTTGAATGATTATATGCTATTGCATTCATGGTAAAATCACGTCTTGCAAGGTCGTCAGCAAGCCTTGAAGTATATGAAACTGATACAGGGCGGCGGTTATCCGCATATTCTCCGTCAATTCTGTATGTAGTGATTTCAAGCGGCATATGGTCTATGATTACAGTTACAGTGCCATGCTTTATGCCGGTTTCAATTATTCTGAAATTTTCAAAGACCTTTTCAGTCTGTGAAGGCAGAGCATTTGTGGTAATATCATAATCATACGGGGTATTCCCAAGAATAAAATCCCTTACACAGCCGCCTACTATAAAAGCTTCATAGCCGTTTTTACTGAGCATATCAAGGGCAGTGCGTACCTGAACCGGAAGATTGAACATTTTAAAAACCTCCTGACATCTGAAATTAGAAAAGGCTTCTGAATAATATTCAGAAGCCAACTACGCCATGGATACTTCCATGGAACATATGGAGCGGATTACGAGGCTC
>DJFA01000053.1:1744-5513 GCA_002431975.1 Ruminococcus sp. UBA5884 | reverse complement strand
AGAGCCGTTGATATCCAGATAAGCGTCTGTATTATTATATTATATACTGCGGCTTCCGGTGAAAACCATGCAAAGACTATTGCAAAGACTATTGTTACCATTGTAAATGCAGTCTTTAATTTTCCCCATATTCCAGCCGGAACTACTACTCCCTCATTGGCTGCTGCAAGTCTGAGTCCGGATACCATGAATTCTCTTGCCATTATTATTATAAGCGGCACACAGCTCATAAGTCCGCTGTCCGTAAAACAGGCAAGTGCTGAAAGTACAAGAACCTTATCTGCAAGAGGGTCAAGAAATTTCCCGAAATCCGTTACAAGATTGTATTTTCTTGCAATATGCCCGTCAAGTGCATCTGTTACTGAGGCTGCTATGAAAAATATAAGTGCTGCCGGATACCATTCCATAAGAAAACATAATACAAATACCGGAACTATAATAACCCGAAGCAAAGTAAGCTTATTCGGCAGATTCATCTGTCACCTCTCCCATCAGGTCATAATCCATACAGTCATTAATTCTGATATTAACATACTGTCCGACTGACAGCCTTCTGTCTGATGTAAAGAATACTTTTCCGTCAATATCAGGGGCATCTGCTTCTGTTCTTCCGAAATAACATTCAGCATACTTGTCAAAACCTTCAACAACTGCTTCAAGTACCTTTCCGATTTTTTTATTATTCTTTTCATCACTGATAAGCTGCTGCTGTTCCATGATTATATCGGCACGGTGACTGCGTATTTCAGGGTCTACCTGATTGTCAAATTCTGCGGCAGGAGTTCCCTCCTCCTCCGAATACGGAAAACAGCCAAGCCTGTCAAACTTTACTTCTGCGGCAAATTCTGCAAGCTTTTCAAACTTTTCATCAGTCTCTCCCGGAAAACCTGTTATGAATGTTGTTCTTAAAGTAATATCAGGTATTCTGCTTCGTATCTTCTCAAAAAGTGCTTTAAGCGACTGTTCATCGCCCTGTCTGTTCATTGCTTTAAGTATTTCGCCGTCACAGTGCTGAACCGGTATATCTATATACTTTGCAATCTTCTTTTCAGATGCCATTACTTCAATAAGTTCATCTGTTATTCTTTCCGGATAGCAGTAAAGGACTCTTATCCATTTGAATCCTTCTATTTTGCAGAGTTTTTTAAGCAGTGAGGGAAGTCTGTATTCTTTATACAAATCTATTCCGTATCTTGTGGAATCCTGTGCTATTACTATAAGCTCCGTAACTCCGTTGTCTGCGAGCCACTGTGCCTCTTTAAGAACATCTTCCTCCGGAACACTCCTGAATTTTCCTCTTATTGACGGTATTGCACAATAAGTACAGCAATTGCTGCATCCTTCCGCTATTTTAAGATATGCGAAAAACGGCAGCGTTGATATAATTCTCTGACCTGTAAGCGGCAGCCTTTCCTTATCCTCAAATCTTATAACCCTTTCATTGGCTATAACATGGTCTATAATATCTATTATATCCTCATTGCAGCCTATTCCGACAACTGCATCAACTTCCGGAAATTCATCTGCAAGCTCCTGTTTATAGCGTTCTGCAAGACAGCCTGTAACTATTATCTTCTTTATTGTTCCCTCATTCTTGAGGGCTGCAAGCTCCAGTATTGTTTCAATGGCTTCTTCCTTTGCTGACTGGATAAATCCGCAGGTATTAACCACTGCTATATCGGATTCACCTGCTTCTGTAACAAGCTTATAACCACGCTTCCTCATCTTATAAAGCATACGTTCGGAATCAATGAGATTCTTTGAACAGCCAAGCGATACCATGCCTATCTTTATGGACATCCTTAATAATCCTCCTCACAGTTTTCAGCGACAAATTCATCTGTCGCTTTCCTTATATCATCATATCCGTATCCAAGACGGACAAGTGCATTCATAACTTTTGTACGGTTTTTTCTGTCCGGATTTTCAAGCAGTATATCAGAATATTTCCTGCTTATTATATCCTTTATATTTTCATATACATCATCTGCATATTCTTCAAGTACTTCATCTGCAATTTCTGATGGTATGCCTTTTCTTATAAGCTCCTGTTTTGCACGGTATATGCCGTATTTCTTTACTTTACAGTACCTTTCTGCAAGATTTTCTGCATATCTTCTGTCATTGAGCAGACCGTTTTTTGCCAGTCTGTCAGCAGTTTCACGGCTTATGCTTTCAGGATATGTTTCCGACAGCTTTTCAAGCATTCCAACATATGAATAATCCTTATAATCAAGCAGATACAATGCCCGCTCATATGCACGGCGTTTATATGATGCCTCCATTACCTCGGCAAATTTCTTTTCACTTATTTCCATTCCCGAACATATCCCGAAATCACTGATTATATCACGGTGAAGATAATATTTGCTTCCGTCATCAGTTTCAACACAATATGCTCTGCCCTTATACAGACTAACGGATTTTATATTCATTACTGTTTATCGCTTTCTGCCGGTGTAAATTCCTCAAAATCCTCATCTGCATTGGCTATCGGAAGTTCAGTCTTTACTGCGGCGGCACTGTCAGCCTTTGCAGCTGCTGTTTTTGCGGCTTCAATATTTTCAGCCTTTTTCTTGTTCTTCTTTGATACCATTACAAGCTGTTCGGAATTTTCAAGAATTTTCTGCTCTATTTCCTTCATAAGCTCCGGATTTGATTCAAGAGTTTCCTTTGCATTGTCACGTCCCTGTCCAAGCTTCATATCATTATAGCTGAACCATGCTCCGCCTTTCTTTACTATATCAAGGTCAACTGCCAAATCAAGTACTTCTCCTGTTCTTGAAATGCCCTTGCCATACATTACATCAAATTCACATTCCTTAAACGGCGGTGCTACTTTATTCTTTACTACCTTACATTTTGTACGGTTGCCTATTATTTCAGCTCCGTTCTTGATAGCTTCACCTCGTCTTACCTCTATTCTTACTGATGAATAGAATTTCAATGCCCGTCCACCAGGTGTAGTTTCCGGATTTCCGTATATAACTCCGATTTTTTCACGAACCTGATTTATGAATATTGCCACACAGTTTGATTTTGATATTACTCCTGTAAGCTTTCGCATAGCCTGTGACATAAGTCTTGCAAGCTGTCCTACATGGGTATCTCCCATATCTCCGTCAATTTCAGACTTTGTAACCATTGCTGCAACTGAGTCAAGAACAAGCACATCTATTGCTCCTGAACGCACAAGTGCTTCTGCTATTTCAAGTGCCTGTTCACCGCTGTCCGGCTGTGATACAAGCAGATTGTCTATATTTACTCCAAGAGCCTGTGCATATACAGGGTCAAGTGCGTGTTCCACGTCTATAAATGCAACTTCTCCGCCGAGTTTCTGGGCTTCTGCTGCTATATGAAGTGCAACCGTTGTTTTTCCTGAGCTTTCAGGGCCGTATATTTCAACTATTCTTCCTCTTGGCACTCCTCCTATTCCGAGTGCCATGTCGAGAGTCATTGAACCTGTCGGAATATGCTCAACATTGAGATTATCCGTCTGTCCGAGCTTCATTACTGCTCCCTTGCCGTATGTTTTTTCTATATGGGCTATCGCCATTTCAAGTGCCTTTTTCTTTTCGTCAGAACTTGCAGGAGCCTGAAAGCTCTGTTTTTTCTTGATTTCCTTAGCTGCCATTTCATTACCTCCATATATTTTAATATAATGCCAATCTGATGATTATTTTCTGTAATTCGTTGTAGGGGCGAACTGTGTTCGTCCGTTGCAGTTTACCAAAATTTCAGGCGGAATAAATTCAGCAAACTACCGTTT
>DJFA01000053.1:314-1560 GCA_002431975.1 Ruminococcus sp. UBA5884 | reverse complement strand
TACTTACTGATATCATTTTTCAATTGGTCGCCCCTACACAACAACAATCCATTGAATTTGTGTTAATATAACAGATATCAATGTTTTTTTATACCTGATACAACCCTTGTTATCCCTGATAAATCCTTATATGTTTTTATATCAGAAAAATTATTGTTTTCAAGTATTTTCACAACATCATTTTCCTGTCCGATTCCGATTTCAAATGCCATCATTCCGCCTGTTTTCAATGAATTTCTCCATATTTTTGGTATTATACGATAAAATTCAAGTCCGTCAGGAGTTTTTCCGCATAATGCCAATTCTGGCTCATATGAAACCTCCTTCTGAAGATTTTTCATATCTTCTGCTGTGAGATACGGCGGATTTGACACGATTATATCAAGCTCATGAAATTTATCCGCTGTGCTTTCAGAAAGCACATCTCCCTTTACTGCCTTTACTGCGGAATCATTCAGGACTATGTTCTTTTCAAGATAACTGTATGCCTTATCAGACAATTCCACTGCATAAACTTCTGAATTTACAGTGTTTTTTTCAACTGACACTGCTATACAGCCGCTTCCTGCACATAAATCCGCTATTTTCGGATTTTCATAAGTTTTTATATATTCAACAGCCGTTTCAACAAGCGTTTCCGTATCAGGTCTTGGTATAAGAACTCCTTCTCCGACTCTGAACGGCAGTCCGTAAAACTCCCATTCACCAAGTATATACTGCAAAGGATAACCTGCGGCACGCTTTTCTGTCATATCGGCTATTCTTTTTTCATCGCTTTCTGATACACATCTGCCGGAAATCATAAGCTGTGCAAATCCCGTTCCCAGTACATCTTCAATAATGCATTTCACATCAAATTCATAGTCATCTGTACCCGATTCTTTTAGTATGCTCTTTGATTTCCTGTATATTTCAGATACTGTTACCATTGGTCTTCTTCCCTGTTTTCCGGAATACACGGCTTTATTGCGGCTATTGCAACTTCAATTTCGCTTCCGTCAGGCTCTCTTGTGGTAAGCCTCTGGAGTCTGAGTCCCGGTGCTGATATTATTTTCGTGAAAATATTGTCATATCTTCCTGCAATCCTTATCAGCTCATACGATATGCCTATGATTACCGGCAGCAATACTATCTGAAGTGCCATTCTTGCCCACATATTCGACCATGTTATAAAACAGAATACAAATATGCTTATAAAAAGCGATATGAATATAAAACTTGTTCCGCATCTCGGGTGAAAACGTGT
>DJFA01000053.1:0-197 GCA_002431975.1 Ruminococcus sp. UBA5884 | reverse complement strand
CTTTTTATATCCTTCATAAGTGCTGTTACTGCAAGATATCCGACAAATATCCCTATCTTTATTATTCCCTCTATAATCGTCAGAATAATCGTTGATGATATGAATTTTTTTAAAAATCCGCTTATCCACATAGGCAGAAACTTGAAAAGAAAAATACATATCACAAGACTGAATATTACTGATATTACTGACACTAT
>DJFA01000052.1 GCA_002431975.1 Ruminococcus sp. UBA5884 | reverse complement strand
GACTGAGCATTGAAGCATATTTCATAGTCACCCTGTTCGAGTTTGCCCTCATATGTAAGAACGCCATCTTTTTCGGAGCAGATTATCTCATCACTTTCATATATATCATCAGCCGCCTGAATAAGGCATGAGAGCATTGACTGGAACGGCATAGCTGATTTTGGGACTGAAAATTCAAGACCTTTATATGAAGCAGTTATTTCATCATTTTCAAAAACGAGCTTTACGCCGGCGACTGTATCAGGGGATATAAATTCATTTTCCCACATACCCTTGCCGAAACGTTTTACAGTTGACTGAGCCTGAAGTTCACCATATGTGACAGATGCGGTGCAGGAAAAGGATTCTTTGATATCAGCAGTTGTCAATGATGAACTGTTTTTTCCGGCAGAGCATGACACAGAAAATACAGTCAGCATGGAAATCAGGCATATACTGAGAATTTTTTTCATAAATAAAAAAGCTCCTCTCTGATAATAGAAATTAAGCGGCAAGCTGCCGCCTGCAATCTGTAGGGGTAACCATTGAATATGTGTTATTTAATGCCAATTCGATGATTATTTTCTGTAATTCGTTTATCTGAAATTCGGATTAAATGATATGCAAATTCGTTTTGTAGGGGCGACCATTGGTCGCCCGTTGCAGTTACCAGAATTTCAGGCGTGCAACCAATGATTTTCCATACAGAAAACAAATATCAATATTTATTGTTTAACCATAATTCGGCGGGCGACCAATGGTCGCCCCTACATAAAAAATTTCATCGAATTTACGTTAAATTAAAAATCCTGATTTTTAAAAACGTCAGATAAAGAACTGATAATATCTGTTGGAAGCATAGCACATTCTGAAAATTTTTCTCTGGCGATATCACCGGCTTTTCCATGGATATATACAGCCATAGCCGCAGAAGTGACCGCATCAAAGCCCTGACATCTGAAAGAAGCAGTCATACCTGCAAGAACGTCACCGCTTCCGCCTCTGCTCATTCCGGGGTTTCCGGTATTGTTTACGAAAACGCATTCAGGAGAAGCAACAACAGTACCTGCACCTTTGAGAGCCACAGCCGCATTATATTTCTTTGCGAATGAAACAGCAGCATTAAAGCGGTCATTCTGAATATCATTTAAACAGCAGTGCATAAGTCTTGCCATTTCGGCAGGGTGAGGAGTAAGCACAGGCATATATTTTGCTTCCTTTAATATTTCTATGCGGTCAGCAATGCAGTTTATGCCATCAGCATCAATGATAACAGGACACGGAGCATTTTTTACAATATCGCATACAAGTTTTACAGTATCAGGAGTTACTCCCAGACCGCAGCCGATAAGCACAGCCGATGATTTTTCAAGATACTGTTTTATAACGTCTATATTTTCATCATAAAGAGCAAAACCATTCTTATCAGATTCAAGCGGTAAAGTCATGCCTTCAGGGAGATAAAGAGCAGTTCTGTCAGCAGATTTTTCAGGAGAGGCAGTTATAAGTATTCCGGCACCGCATTTAAGAGCCGCTTTTCCAGCCATCATACAAGCACCGCTCATTCTGGTACTTCCGCAGATGCTGAGAAGTTTTCCGAAATTGCCTTTATGGGAATTATTTTTTCTCGGGAGTATATTTGAATGAATAAGTTCAGAAGATGTTCTGTATATCGGGATATCAGCGGCATTTTCAATGACATTTTCAGTAAATCCGATATCAGCAGTAATTATTCTGCCGCAGAAATCGTTTAAAGGATACTGATACATACCGAATTTAGGCAATCCGAATGTTACCGTAATATCAGCTTTAAAAGTACCGTCAGAAACAGCTCCCGAGAGAGAATTTCCGCCGCTTGGAACATCAACAGCTATTTTTAACGCTGAATCAGGGATATTTTCAAAGATATTTTTCATAGATTCATCAAGTTTACCTTTAAAGCCTGTTCCGAAAACTCCGTCAGCAACTATATCTGAATTTCTGACGGTATCAGGATTTTCGGATACATCAACAGAATCTTTTATAGTGTTGAAATTTTTAACGGCAAGTTCTGACTGAGGCTGTCCGCAGAGCAGAACTATTGAAATATCAAAACCATATTCTTTAAGATGTTTTGCGGCAACAAAGCAGTCACCGGCATTATTGCCTTTTCCGCAGAGAAATGTAATTTTTCTTTTGGAGCGGGCATTTGATTTTATGATATCAGCAAGTTTAAGTCCGGCATTATCCATAAGCTGAGAGTATGAAACACCGTTCATATCAGAAATTTTTTCAGCTGAACGCATTTGTAACGGAGTTAAAAGACGTTCCATAAAACAACATATCCTTTCATTAATATAAATCCGATTTGATAATTATTTTCTGCAATTTATTCATCTGAAATTCAGATTCGTTTTGTAGGGGCGACCATTGGTCGCCCGTTCGGTTTACAGTATTCCAAAATGGGCGAACACCGTCCGCCCTTACAGAATAAACGAAATTTAATATATTATAACAACAGCGGAGGCATATTCAGCGGTATGAGTTATGCTGACGCTTGTTTTTCTGCCGTCAAGGAGTTTTTTGGCATTGCCTGAAACGGTTATATAAGGTTTTCCGAGTTCATCATTGAGAGTTGAAACCTCATATAATTCAAAATCCCTGACACCAGTTCCGAGAGCTTTTGAAAAAGCTTCTTTTACACAGAATCTTCCGGCGGCAGTCTGAGCATTTTTCTTTGATTTGATGAGTTCAATCTCATCAGGGGAGTAGACTCTCTGTAAAAAACGCTGACTCTGAATGCTTTTAGCAATTCTTGACACTTCAATCATATCAATTCCGACAGTCATATCAGTCATTGTTCCCCTCTTTTAAAATCTGACGCTTCACATCTGATGAAAGATAAGGTTTTATGCAGCTTCTTATTTTTTCGTCAGGGGAGAATATAAGTCTTGATTTACCGTATTTTCCGCTTTTGAAGTCAGCATACCAGTAGCCTTTCTGAGAGCCGTCACAGGCAAGTATGAAAGTAACATCATCAGCAGTTTCAGATGTATCCTCATCATATCTGCCGTATGCGGAGAAATCAGAGGCATTTACAGAAAGGAGAGGTTTTCTTTTTCGTTTTGCAATAATCTTGTCAATGTCAAGTTCACCGTTTGTGACACTGTATTCATATTCGACCTCAGTATTTTTAGAAAACCAGAAACCTCCTGCGATTAATGCAGCACATATTACTATGCCGGTAAAAAGGTAGTAATATGACAATACCGCCGACAAAGCAACAGCTATGCCTCCGAGTATCACCGAGCCTGCAAGAATCATATTTCTTTTGAATTTTTCAGCTGATGATAAATTTTTCTTTACGAGCTGTTCAGCAAATGTATCCATAATAAAAAACCTCCTGTATTTTAATTAATCTGAATTTGAAATTGTTTCTGTACTGGCAGCCGTTTTCTGGCTGTAATCCTTAAAGCATATATTAAGGTCAACTCTGCCGTCTATGCCGTCTACAAGACCATCGCAGGAATACTGCCACATAGTGAATGAATAAGGATATTCGGGCTTGTCAAAGTATTCAGCAAGCCAGAGGTCATAGCCTGTTATGCGGCTTAAATCATAGTTATGAAGGGCAAGGCTTCTGCTTGCATAGACAACCGGAGTATATCCTGCATCTTTGATTATATCGCAGAAAGCAATACTGCTCTGAGTGAGTTCCGGATAATCAACGGGGTGAGTCCTTGAAGTTTTCTCCTCAACGGGTTCCCAGTCATATGCAACAGGGTATGTAATTTTATAGTTTTTTAAGGTATCGACAACAAAACGTGCTTCTTCAGCGGCTTCCTCAGCATTTACGGACTGTGAAAAGAAATACACTCCTACATTTATGCCTGCATCAGCAGCACCTTTTGCGTATTCGTCAAATCTTGAGTCAATGAAAAGGTCACCTGATTCATAGCCTCTGTAGCCTATGCGGAGCATTACAAAGCTTACACCCTGATTTTTAACTTTCTGCCAGTCGATATCCTTCTGATGATATGAAACGTCTATGCCGTATATTGAAATAAGATTTCCGTTATCGTCATAATATTTTTTCCAGCCGTTTTCGTCCCTGATATTTTTAAGATTGTAGGTATGTCTTGGCGGTTCAGGTTTTTGTGCTTCAAAGTCTTCATTTTCGATTATATCGGAAACTGACTGAATATTCTGACGGCTTCTTGCAATCATGACAGCGGCGGCAATCAGGATAAGAATTATCATGATACAGGAAATTATCACCGGTATTTTATGTTTTGAAATAATTTTTTTAAACTTCATTTTATGTTCTTTCCTTTGTATATTTATTTACATTGCTGATTTATGAAATTTTCCTTATATTCTGTAGGGGCGAATTTTATAGGTTACTGCAATTC
>DJFA01000049.1:8940-11063 GCA_002431975.1 Ruminococcus sp. UBA5884 | reverse complement strand
TAATTTGTCCATAGAAAAAGAGCAGACAAAAATATCTGCTCTTTTTTATGTTATCTGATTATTTCATGTTTCATCATACAGAAATCATAGTTGTTGATTATGCCGTCAGAACACATATCAGCGGCTTCATTGTCTGCAAGAACCGTATCAGGAACTGCAAGCAGCCATTTTTTCATTATTGTGATATCAATGATATTGAACTTGCCGTCTGCATTGACATCACCTTTTACTTTAAGCTGTTCTGTAGTCAGATTCCATTTCTGGCAGCTGCTGTTTGTTGATTCCCATTGCTGAATATTTGCACCGCTGTCTTTTGAGGCATATGCAGTTTCAACAAGGCATTTATCTCCCGAAGCATGAGTTATTATACTGTATGAGCCGTCAGGATTTTTGGTGAATCTGAAAAGCTGACTGCTGTTTTTTGATGAATATTCAGATATGCTGATATTGCTTCCGTTTGTGCTGCCATCTGCGGTGAGAGCATAATTATCTGAACGTATCCAGTAGTAATTTCCTGAACCAAATTCTTTAAGAGTCCATTTCTGACCTGTTTCAGACTGCTGAACATTATTATCTGATACAGCCATTGCAAGACCTGAATTTACATTTTCAAAGCTGTAAACAACTCCTGTATCCATTTTTATGCCTGGGTCTGAAACGGGTTCAAGAATCCATTTCTGACAGTCTGAACCGGTAACTTCAAACTGCTGAATATTTGCTCCTGATGATTTATCAGCATTTTCTACTTCAACGACTGATTTTCCGTCTGAAATCTTAGTATATATAGTATAGCTTTCATCTGAATTCAAAGCAATCATAAACTGCTGATTATTTCCGCCGTTATACTGATATATATCAATATTAGTGCCATTTGCAGTTTTTTTGCCTGCAACATCAAGAACATATGTACCGCCGTCACCAACACATGATACAATATAATAATATCCGTCACCAGCGTTATAGAGTTTCCATATATCATGTACTGACTGACCATCTGTACCCCATTGCTGAACATTTGCACTGTTTGAGGCAGAAGCTCCGGCTACCTGCATATAAAGACCTGATTCAGCATTTTTTATGCGGTATGATGAGCCGTCATTGAATGCTGCCGGAACAGGCTGAGGATTTTCATCAGGAACTGTTACAAATCCTGCACTCGGCACGCCGCTTTCTCCAAAACGCAGATATTTTATACTGCTTGATGAACTCTGACAGCCGCTGTATGTTTCGCAGTAAGTCTTTGCCTGTTCAGCAGTAAGAGTTGTATAGCTGTAGTTTGATGACGGCCGCCATGTACAGTTCTGGGCAGCACCTTCTATTGTTGTACGTTTGCAGTTTACAAATACTGAACCTGATTCAGCGTATGAACCCGGATATGTAACAGTATTCCAGTCGCATATTACATTTCCGTTTATAGAACCGCCGTCATAGCAGCAGTTTTCTGCATATATCTTGCAGGCAGTATGTACTGTATATGCCATGCTGAATGTGTTTACATAATTGTTGAGAGAATGGAAATATCCATATCTCATAAGTCCGGGGCCTCTTGTTATAGTGTTTGTAAAGCTGTTGCCGATAAGGGACATTCTTGGAAAATTGTTATAGTTGTTGTATGAATTTTCATCATCAGCCGGATATCCGAGTATAAGACCATATTCATGGAGTCCGAAAGAACTGTCTGATACTGTGCAGTAATCAGCATCATAGCAACAGGCAAGGAATTTGTCCCAGTCAGGCAAATCATCGCCCTGAGTGTTGACTGCTCTGTGGCCTGTGAAAGTAACATGGTCTACCCAGAGATTTTCGCCTGAACCGAAATATACAACTATTGAGTCATTGCCGTTTGATTTTTCGTCATGCTGCAAATCAAAGTTTTTGATTATAACATTGTTTCCGACACCATTTTTTGAAGCGGTGCAGAACTGAACATTATACATGGTATGAGCTGAATAGCTTCCTATAATAGTCTTGTTGCTGTGAACGTATATTCTTCCTTCAGGACAGTAATAATGACCTGATGAATCAGTAGTAAGATTTGTTACTTTTATATCCTTTGTAACTAAAATAGTATATGGTTCATCTGATTCAGCATATTTTTTAAGTTCATCAAATGTGGAAACTTC
>DJFA01000049.1:0-8846 GCA_002431975.1 Ruminococcus sp. UBA5884 | reverse complement strand
TTGTCATTGCTGCAATATCCGGCAAAGCCCTGAAGACCATCTGAATTAAGAAGCCAGAGCTGATTGTCAGCACCTGTATAATTTTCAAGAGTCATTCCTGAATCTGCATGAGTGAGAGCAAGTGATGTATCAGAATAGTTGACTATCTTATAATAAAGATTGTTTCCGAGATGGTCATTTTCCACAGGTACAGCATACCAGTGCTGTGACTGATGAGATTCACTGCCGTATACTACGACATCTGAGCCGCTTTTTACGCTATAGTTTTTTGGTGTGAGAAGTCTTCCTGATTCCGCATTGCAGATTTTAAAGAAAGTGCCTTTTGAATCGGAATTTACTCTGTCAAAACGCCATGAAGCAGAAAGACCGTTACCGAGAGCTTTTACTGACAGAGCTGAATTGTCAGACGTATTGTTTTCAGTGAGTGATAATGAATTATCCTTTACTGAAATATTGATAAGCTGTACCGGATAATCTGTTGATACTGCTTCAACTGAAACCGGAACAAATAATGGCAGTATCCATGCTATCAGAAAAATAACAGAGAGAACTGCCGGTTTTTTTGCAATTTCCATTCTATAACCCCTCCCATGATTAAAAATATTTTACGGAATTTGCTTATTAAATTATATCATATGAATTTATGAACTGTCAATATATAATAAAAAAATCAGAATTTGTTGATAATAAATATTTAATTTATGCAACGATTGTTCGGAATCAATGAATATCAGATGGTATATTATAGATTTTAAAGAAAAGTTTATTTCTGGATTTTATTATATATTGACAATATACAGCTTTTTACGCTATACTTAAAATCAGAAATATAATATAAACAATGAAGCATTTTTGCTTAATCTTTAATAAAAAATATTCAGGAGTTTTGATTATGAATTATAAAATGCAGTCAGCTGTTGAAAAAATTATACTTAATGATGCAGTATTTATGAATGAAGTGATAGAACCAACATCTGTTAATTTTTTCTATGGTAAGAACGGTACAGGCAAGTCAACTGTTGCAAAAGCATTGAAAACTAACAGAAATATTCAGTGGCAGAACGGAAAATATGCTGCGGATTATGATGTACTTGTATATGATACAGATTTTATTGATGCTAATTTTTCAAACTATGATAATCTTGCAGGAGTATTTACTGTATGCAAAACAAATATTGAAATTCAGAAAAAAATTGATGAGTTAAACAGACAGAAACAGATTAAACGGGAAAACTATCTTGCTTCAAAGAATCTTATTGATAAAATTCAGCAGGAAAAATCAGCAGCTGTTGCTGATTATCAGAATGAATGCTGGCAGCAGACAAGCATTCTCAGAAAAATATTCAGTTCAGTTATTACCGGTAAAAGAACAAAGGCTCTTTTTTCTGAACAGATTTTAAAATCCGTTCCGGCAGAACATGACATTTCTGAACTGGAATCTGTAGTCAATACTGTTTTCGGCGGAGATGATAAAAGATATTCAAGATACCAGAAGGCTCGCAGAGTTACATATGCTTCATTTCCCGGATATGATTTGATGAGCAGGTCAATTGTAAGCAGCAGTGAAACAATATTCTCGGATTTTATCAGGGCATTGAATGCAACAGACTGGGTTCGCCATGGATATACGCATTTTACCGGACGGACAAATGGAAAATGCCCGTACTGTCAGCAGAAACTCCCTGAAAATTTTGAACAGGAAATATCAGATTGCTTTGATTCACAGTATAAAGAAGATATTGCGGCAATTGTAAAATTTCGGGATATATACAGGTCTGAAATGGAATCTGTTATCAGAACTCTTGAGAATAATCTTTATGACAGTATGCCTGAACTTGATACGGAATTTTACAAAGCAAAGCTTAAAATGCTCCGTGATGCAGTTACAATCAATCTCCAGCGTATCAGCAGCAAGATAAAAGAACCTGCAACAATAGCCTCTCTTGAAGATACAGATTCTATCCTCCTTGAAACAGGAGCTGTTATTGACAGGTTTAATGCTGAAATTGACAGGAGAAACAATATTATAAGCGATATTAAAAATAAAAAAAATAAGTGTAAAAATGAGATTTGGGAATACTTTGCCTTTGTACTTAAAGATGTTGTAAAAAAATATCGTAACAGAATGGCAAAGGCAGAATCTGATATTGCTGAACTTGATATGCAGATGAAGGCAATAATTATTGAAGCCCGCAGAATTAACGCCGATATAAGTGAATTAAGCAGACAAACAGTCAATACTGAATCAGCAATAGATGAAATAAACAGGATTATCAGAACATCGGGATTTCAGGGATTCAGACTTCATGCAAAAGCAGATGCTGCAAATACTTATGAAGTAATACGTCCTGACGGACGCATAGCAGAAAAATTGTCTGACGGCGAACGCAGTTTTATTGCATTCCTGTATTTTTATTATCTTGTAAACGGCAGCAGCAAAAAAGAAGAATTAAATGAAAAGATAGTAATTATTGATGACCCTGTATCATGCATGGACAGAAATGCAATGCTTATTGTAAGCTCCCTTATAAGAAAAATGACGGATATATGCTGCAATATAAGACAAAAAAGCTATATCAGACAGATGTTTATACTGACTCATAATGCGGATTTTTACAGGGAGATTACATATAATCAGGATAAATACTATAATAGTATATCTTTATATGTCATTAACAAAACTGATAATATATCAAAAATTACTCTTTGCGTAAGACAAAATCAATTGATTCCGTCTGAACAGGAAAATTATAATCCGGTTCGCAGTGCGTATGATTCACTCTGGGACGAATACAGGGAACTTAAAAGCATTAATACTATTTCCGGAGTTATCCGCCGTATACTTGAACATTATTTTATTAAAACCTGCGGATATAAAGAAAATGACCTGTATAAAATTGTACTTGAAGACAACAGGGAAAAATTTCAGGACAGCGGATATAATATTGCATCAATGATGATTTCATGTCTTAATGATAATTCTTCAGAGCTTAATTACATTGATGACGGAACGGATATTGAACAGTACAGAACAGTATTCAGGTTGATTTTTGAAGTAATGAATCATGAACAGCATTACAGAATGATGATGAATAAATAACATAAATTCGACAGCAAAATTTTATGATTGAAAACAAGGAATTTTTCGTTTATTTTGTAGGGGCGACCATTGGTCGCCCGCCGGAATAACGAATTATAAAAAATAACCATAGAATTAGTGTTAAATAAAAAAAGGTCGGTGAATTGCAATGTTTAATAAACAGATTCTTAAAGAAGTTCTTACTGAATATAAGGAAAATTTTTTAAAAACTCAGTGGAATAATGAAAAATATAAATGGGAAGCAGTAAAGTATTTTCAGGATAACTGGAATATAAATGCTGATAATTTTGCGGAAATGCTTAAAAAATCTCTTTCAAAAACAAAAAATCTGCTTGCATCAGTCAATAATTTTCCTGCCGGAATGATTACAAAATTCGCTGAAATAGCCTGCGAGGAAGTAAGAGCTATGTTCATTGAATTATATGATGAAAGCAAGGATATATATGAACGTATCAGCAGTTTTAAGCAGAAATCAGATATTTTGCTTGAAAAATACGGAAACGGAGCGGCAAGACATTATCAGAATGAAAGTGCAGTAAGTACATATCTCTGGCTTAAGTACCCGGATAGATACTATATTTACAAGCTGAATGAGGTTAAATCAGTATCAGAATGGCTTGAAAGCAGCTATACATTTAAAAATAATTCATATGCGGATAATATACGCAGTTTTCTGTCATTTTATAATGAAATATGTGCAGAAATCAGTAAGGACGGAGAACTTATAAATCTGTTCAGTTCACAGATTACAGAAAATTGTTATCCTGATACAGAATACAGGACTCTTACCGCTGATGTGGGGTTTTTTATCAGTAAATATGTGAATAAAAAAAGATTTTCCGAGTCTTTGGAAAATCAGGAAGAACTGATTGAAAATCATGAATCTGAAAAAAATGAAATTATTGAACCGCCTTTAAAACCGGATAACAAGTATACAAAAGAGGACTTTTTAAAAGAAGTATATATGACTGAAGCTAAGTATAACCGTCTGTCAGCAGTTCTTATGAAGAAAAAGAATATTATCTTGCAGGGAGCTCCCGGAGTCGGAAAAACATTTGCCGCAAAAAGACTTGCATATTCAGTTATGGGAGAAAAAGATGATGAACGAATTGAATTTATTCAGTTTCATCAGAATTATTCCTATGAGGATTTTATGATGGGATATAAACCGTCAGGTGACGGATTTGAACTTAAATATGGTATTTTCTATAAATTTTGCCGCAAAGCCGCCGAAAATCCGGATAAGGACTATTTTTTTATTATTGATGAAATCAACCGTGGCAATATGAGTAAGATTTTCGGAGAGCTTTTAATGCTTATTGAAGCGGATTACCGTGATAAAAAAGCTACTCTTGCCTATAACGGACAGGAATTTTCTGTTCCGAAAAGACTTCATATCATAGGCATGATGAATACCGCAGACAGAAGTCTTGCAATGATTGACTATGCATTACGCCGCCGTTTCAGTTTCTTTGATATAGAACCGGGATTTGATTCGGAGGGCTTTATAAGATATCAGAAAAAATTTGCAAACGATACGTTCAACATTCTTATTGAACGTATTAAAGAGCTTAATAATGAGATAATTCAGGATAAATCCCTTGGAAAAGGTTTCTGTATAGGTCATAGTTATTTCTGCAATACTGATGAGTGTACAGAAGAATGGCTGAAAGATGTTGTTGATTTTGATATTCTGCCAATGCTCAGTGAATACTGGTTTGATGAATCCGCAAAGCTTCAGCGTTGGGAGAATATTCTGCATGGAGTATTTCAATGACAAGGGATAAAAATATATTAATCAATAACATTTATCATATGCTTGCATATGCTTTTCAGAATCTTAATCAGGAAAATTATGATGATGTGGAAGTTGAATCATTTGATGAAATGTATGATATGTTTGCAGCAATTCTTGCAAAAGGTATCGGATTGCAGCTTAAAAGAGGACTGTACAGGGAATATATCAGTTTTCAGGAAGAACTCCCGTTTATGCGTGGAAAAATAGATATGTATGGTACAGTAAGAAACAAACTGCTGCATAAAAGACTGCTTACCTGTAATTTTGATGAACTGTCAGAAGATAATCTGCTTAACCGTATTCTGAAAACAACGGTTATGCTGCTGCTTAAAAATGCAAAGGTAAAAGCTAAGTATAAGGACGATTTAAAGAAAGAAATGCTGTATTTTTCAGATGTAGGATTGCTTAATCCGTCAGATATACACTGGTCATCAATCCGTTTTCAGCGTAACAATCAGACATACCGTATGCTGATAAGCATATGTCAGCTTATAATTGAAGGAATGCTTATTACAACTGATAAAGGAGATTACAGACTTGCCTCTTTTATAGATGAACAGCGTATGTGCAGACTTTATGAAAAATTTATTCTTGAATATTATATCAGACATTTCCCTGAACTTAAAGTTTCCGCTTCACAGATACAATGGTCAGTTGATGACGGTATAAGAACAATGCTTCCCATAATGCAGAGTGATATCTTTATTCAGAAAGACAGTACAGTTCTTATAATAGATGCGAAGTATTACAGTCATACAACTCAGAAACAATATGATAAGCATACGATTTATTCAGATAATATGTATCAGATTTTTACTTATGTAAAAAATTGCGACTATGAATTCGGAAACAGAGAACATAAAGTATCCGGAATGCTGCTTTATGCCCGTACAGATGAAGAAATTCAGCCTGACAGCGTATACCATATGCATGGCAATCAGATATCTGTTAAAACTCTTGATTTGAATATGCCTTTCAAAGATATTGAAAAACAGCTGATTTCTATAATTAAAACACATTTTGATTTATAAAACTATGATTTTTTTTGGGAATAATCTATAAACCATGGACAATCACAAGCTCCTGTGATAGATTATAAGTATAGAAATAAAAACAAAAACAGGAGGTAATTAATATGAAAAAATTAATAATTTCAATACTCTCATTATGCCTTATGGCAAATGCCGGAATGGCTGTGTCTGCTATGGAAATGAATGCGTCTGTGCAGACAGAAAGTGTATCATCAGATATAAATGTAAGTCAGGATAATGATACATTAATAATAACAGGAGAGGGAGTTATAACTGAACTTTCAGTTGAAAACCCTGAAAAAATCACAAAAGTTATTATAAACGAAGGAATTACTGTAATAGCAAAGGACGTATTTTCAGACTTTACATCATTAAAATCCGCAACTATTCCAAAAAGTGTTTCATCTATAGGAGAAAATAATTTTACAGGCAGTGAAATTTTGCTTTATGTATATAGTTCATCTCCTGCTCATGCTTACTGCAAACTTCAAAATATAAATTACAGCATAATTCCGGAAGAACCAGTTTACAGCGGAAAATGCGGGGAAAATGTTGAATGGAATTATAAAGATAATCTGATAACATTCAGCGGATACGGCAAAATGGACGCATTTTTTGGTTTCATGGATAGGGAAGGACAGCCGTGGTTCAGTTACAGAGATGATGTAAAAGCTGTTAAAATTGAAGATAATGTAGAGAATTTAGGCAGATATGCGTTTTCTGACTGCGAAAGCCTGACAGAAATAGCATTTCCTAAAACTATACAGGCTATAGATGACGGTGCTCTTGCAAGAACCAGTTCATTGAGCAGAATTTATGGGTATAAAACTACAGCGGCACAGGAGTATGCTACAAACAATAATATACAGTTTATATCCCTTGACAGTGACAATCCGGGAGATATTGACGGAGATAACACTATAACATCATATGATGCGTTGCTTGCATTGCAGCTGACAACCTCCGATAATTATACAGGAGTCTTTGCAGCTTCATCTGATTTGAATAATGATAATGAAATCACGTCATATGACGCTCTGCTTATTTTGCAGAAAACAGTTGAAGATGTTGAATAATCAGGAATCCCGTTCTTTTATAAGGACGGGATTTTTTTATCAGGTTATAAAAAAAGAATCAGTTCTGATAAAAAAGAACTGATTCATAAAATAAAAAATGCCGGTGGCGGGGGTCGAACCCGCACGGTGTTGCCACCACGGGATTTTGAGTCCCGCACGTCTGCCAATTCCATCACACCGGCTTTTATTGACCTTTGATATTATATCATAACATTAAATTAATGTCAATACTTTTTATACAAAATTTCTTGCATCAACATAGCTGTAAAAATTTGTTTACAATTTTATACTGGACAATTCATTAAAAAAAAGCTATAATATTATAAAAAAAGTTTCTGAAAAAGGAGTTATAAAACAATGTCATATAAGAATTTTCTCAGTTTCAGCATAACAGACAGTATCTGTACAGGAACTCTTTGCAGATATGACTCTGATGAAAATGTTATGGAAATCAAAGATATATGCAGATTCAGTAATTCGGAAATATATGTAAATAATCACAGATATCATGATATTCTCAGCGTTTTTTCACATATAAAAAAAGGCATTTCAAAAGCTTTGAAGGAAACAGATAATAATATAGAAAGTATAGGAATTTCAGCATACGGCAGGGAATATGGTCTTATTGATAAATATGGATTTCTTATTCAGAATGTTTTCAGCTGTAAGGACAGCCGTACTGATAATATGACAGATAAAGTTTTAAGATTTATAAAAAAAGATGATGTTTTTACAACTACCGGAGCAAATCTCAGTAAATATTCTTCAATGGTTCAGCTTATGGCGGAAATGGATTCAAGACCATATATTCTCGAAAATACGGATACATTCCTCATGCTTCCTGACCTTTTGAATTATATGCTTACAGGCAGAAAAACCGCTGAATATACAAATGCATTTTCATCTCAGCTTATGAACTGCGAAAAAATGGACTGGTCAGGTAAAATCATATCAATGCTTCGTATCAGAAGAAATATATTTCCGGAAATATCTGATAACTGTTTTAATGATATGCTCCCTGAAATATGCAGTGAATTGAAATGTGAGCCTGTTAAAATAAAGATATGCGGCTCTGAAATTTCAAATATTTCAGCAATACTTGAAAAATATCCTCATTCAGTTATCATAAATAACAGTGAAAATACTAAAATATGTATTTTTACTGATAAACCGGTTCTCAGTAAATCAGCTTCAGACTATGAAATTGAAAATACAGGTACATATAATAAAAAGTTCATAGCTTTCCATAATGAAAATGGTATCAATATAACAGATGACACTATAAAATGTTTTACTCAAAGGGATATACCATGCAGCTATTCAAAGCTTTCAAATACTGCTCTCAATGCAGAACCCCTCAGATGCTTTATTGATACTCAGCTTGATATATTTGAAAATAATGACAATATACCGATTGCAATACAGGATTACTGTAAAAACAGCGGTCAGTATGTTCCGCAGAATGTAAGCGAAATGGTAAGATGTCTTTATGAAAGCATAGCATTCAGATATGCGGATACTATTGAAAAATTAAAGAGAATAAGTTCTCAGTCATACAATTCAGTATGCATGACAGGTAAAGACAGTGATAATCCGGTAATATGCCAGACTCTTGCAGATATATGCGGAGTCAGTGTTTATGCATTCCCTGAAAAAACCATGCTGTGCTGCAATCTTGCCGTACAGATGAAACAAAGCCTTGATATGAATATAAGTGATATTATTTCCATTCTTATTCCTGAAGAAAAAATTACTGAATATAAACCATCAGGAGATAATAAAGCATTGAATGCATATCAGTCATTCAGTGTTACATCATCATATACCTGTGTATAATTTAA
>DJFA01000100.1:11666-15355 GCA_002431975.1 Ruminococcus sp. UBA5884 | reverse complement strand
TGAGCAGAATTATCTGCATATGATGGTTTTACAACAGATGGCTGAGGCTTATTTTCTGAATCAGGTTTATTCTTGCTGTATTTCTGGATAAGTTCTGAAGTGTTTGTCTTTGTAATATTTGAATGTGAATAATTCTGTTTTTCAGCTGATTTATTTGGTTTCGGGAGTTCCTGTTTTACTTCAGTAATTGTCTGTACAGGAGCAGCAGACATAAGTTCTTCTTCAAGCAGACCTGTTTCAAATGTTTCACTCATTACAGCCGGAGCAGGTTCACTTGTAAGAATATTTGTTTCAAAGCTTTCTGATGCCGGAGCAGGTTTCTTTTCCGGAGTCTGCACAGGCGGCTGCGGACGTACAGGAGTTTCAGCAGCTTTGCTTTTTGCTATGCTTTCCATTTCCATTGCCCATGATTTTTCGCCTGTTTTAAGGTTTGTACCGCAGAAAACACAGAAATTCATTTTTCCGGTCAGTTTCTGACCACAGTTAGGACACTTTGCCATAAGTAACCTCCGAGAATATAAATTTTTTAATTAATCTAATATTAACATAAATTCTGATAAGTTTCAATATAAAATCAATTAAAAAATAAAAAAAAATAGATAAGCTATATAAAAAATAAAATAAGGAACAGGGGACACCCATTCCTTACTTCAATATAGAGGAAAATTATGAAAAAAATCAGAAATAAAATATCTTGATATAATATTTCTGAAAAAAAACTTATTCAGGCGGTTTTACAAATAACCGCAAAAGGAATAAATCCATACTGAATATGATTGCTATTGATGACTACATTTATATTTTATCATAATAAATCAAATATGTCAATATTTCCGAACAATTTTGTTAATATATCTGAATTTTGTATGAAAAATTATTTACTTTTACTAAAAATGGATTTTTATTATATAAAAATAAAACCGATATCCTCTGCTAACAGGATATCGGCTTTTCTGGGATTGAATTTATGATTGGATTGATTTAAGAAAATACGGGCTGCTTCTGCCCGTGCCGGTAAAACTGCTTCATTTTTCACCGGCTTTTCTGTCATTTTCTTCACAGCCATTAAATGACTGTGAAGAATTAAATGGAATACTAAGTCTTATCGAAATATTTAAAGAAAATTATTTACTGAAAAATTATTTTGATTAAATACTCCGCATGATTTTTTGTAAAAACATGAAAACAACTAATTGATATTTTAGTGGGACTTACAATAAATATGACCGATTGCCGGAACGCTTGCTAAGCCATATTTATTGTCTTTCCTTGATTATTATTATAACATCGTGCAATAAAAAATGTATGCCACTGCTTAAAATGTTGTTTTTATTTACTGAAATGCATTATTGCGTGTAAAAAAAATACTTTTATGTATTTTAAAGATGGAAAATGGTTATTTATAGCTTATAAAAATACTTTCATTTTTGTGAATTACAACAAAAAAACGATGCATATTTTATACGCATCGTTTTTTATATGATAATTTTTTACATGGATTAGAATCCCATGCCGCCCTGAGGCATTGGAGGAGCTGCCGGAGTTTCTTCCGGAATATCAGCTACAAGGCTTTCAGTTGTAAGAACCATTGCGGCAACTGAAGCGGCATTCTGGAGAGCAGAACGTGTAACCTTTGTCGGGTCAACAATTCCTGAAGGAATCATGTCAACATAAGTTTCATTGTATGCATCAAAGCCATAGCCTACCTTGCGTGAACGTCTTATCTTGTCAATGATTACGCTTCCTTCAAGACCTGCATTTACAGCAATCTGGCGAACCGGTTCTTCAAGAGCCTTGAGAACGATTCTTGCACCTGTCTTTTCATCGCCTTCAAGACTTGGGATAAGCTTTTCAACAGCCGGCATAGCATTGATAAGAGCTGTACCGCCGCCTGCAACGATACCTTCTTCAACAGCAGCCTTTGTTGCAGCAAGAGCATCTTCAATACGGAGTTTCTTTTCCTTCATTTCGATTTCAGTAGCAGCACCTACTCTGATTACAGCAACACCGCCTGAAAGTTTTGCAAGTCTTTCCTGAAGCTTTTCCTTGTCAAATTCAGATGTAGTAGTTTCAATCTGAGATTTAATCTGATTGATTCTTTCCTTGATTTCATCTGAGCTGCCCATGCCGTCAACGATAATAGTATTTTCCTTCTGGATAACTACCTGTTTAGCATGACCGAGCTGTTCAATTGTTGTATCCTGAAGTTCAAGACCGAGGTCAGAAGTAATAACTTCACCGCCTGTAAGGATAGCGATATCTTTAAGCATTTCCTTGCGTCTGTCGCCGAATCCAGGAGCTTTTACGCCTACGCACTTGAATGTTCCTCTGATGTTGTTGAGGATAAGTGTTGTAAGAGCTTCGCCTTCGATATCTTCAGCAATGATTACAAGTTTCTTGCCTGTCTTTACAATCTGTTCGAGGAGCGGGAGAATATCCTGAATTACAGATATTTTCTTGTCTGTGATGAGAATATATGCATCATCATAAACAGCTTCCATCTTGTCAGTATCAGTTACAAAATAAGGTGAGATATAACCTCTGTCGAACTGCATTCCTTCAACTACTTCGCTGTATGTTTCAGCAGTCTTGCTTTCTTCAATGGTGATAACGCCGTCTGAAGTAACCTTTTCCATAGCTTCAGCGATAAGTTTTCCTACGTTTTCATCAGCAGATGAAACAGTAGCAACTCTTGCGATATCGTCAGAGCCTTCAACAGCCTTTGAATTTGAAACAATTGCATTTACGGCAGTATCAACAGCTTTTTTGATACCTTTTTTAAGAACCATCGGATTTGCACCGGCTGCAATATTCTTCATACCTTCACGGATAAGAGCCTGTGCGAGAAGTGTAGCTGTAGTAGTACCATCACCGGCAGCATCATTTGTCTTTGTAGCAACTTCCTTTACGAGCTGAGCACCCATATTTTCAAAAGCGTCTTCAAGTTCGATTTCCTTAGCTATTGTAACGCCGTCATTTGTAATGAGCGGAGCACCGTATTTTTTATCAAGGACAACATTTCTGCCTTTAGGGCCGAGAGTTATCTTTACTGTATCAGCAAGCTTGTCTATACCTGACTGGAGAAGTTTTCTTGCTTCTTCACCGTATTTTATATCTTTAGCCATAATAAAAGAACTCCTTTTTTATATAATTATTCAACTACTGCAAGGATATCGTCCTGTTTAAGGATAGTATATTCAATGCCGTCAACTTTTACTTCAGTGCCTGAATATTTGCTTGTAAGCACCTTATCACCGACTTTTACAGTCATAGGAACTTTTGAGCCGTCATCATTCACCTTTCCTTCGCCTACAGCAATAACTTCAGCTATCTGCGGTTTTTCCTTGGCTGAGCCTGCGAGAATAATACCGCTTGAGGTAGTTTCTTCAGCCTCTGTCATTTTTATAACAACTCTGTCTGCCAATGGTCTGATAATCATAAATTGTTCCTCCTTACAGAAATAGATGTTCAGAAAAATATTGTTTAGCACTCATTTGTTCTGAGTGCTAATTATTATTTTACCTATTTATCTGAAAAAATCAAGTATATTTTGATATATAAAATAAACTTTGTATATATGCACAAAATACAATACTGTAAACTCTTTGAGATTGTGATGTTTCAATAAATATTAGGCTGTGCAGAGTCAATTATCGGTCGCCCTTTAGATTCACCGGAATTTCAGGCGG
>DJFA01000100.1:8456-11578 GCA_002431975.1 Ruminococcus sp. UBA5884 | reverse complement strand
AATTAATATTATATTAATAATTTGTTCATTATTTAGACTTGTACATATTTCGTTAATATTGTATAATAAGGATATAAATATTTTGATAACAGATTAATAATAAAAAGTTAAAAAAATCAAAGGAATGATAAATCATGGCATTAGGAAAAGTGCTCATCATCGATGATGACAAAAATGTCTGTGACCTCCTGAAAGTATATCTCGAAAAGGAGGGATGCAGCATAATTACCGCTCATGACGGAGAAGAAGCGGTAGTCAAGTTTTCTGCACTGAAACCGGATATCGTCCTGCTCGATATAATGCTCCCCGGACGTGACGGCTGGCAGGTATGCAGGGAAATCAGAAAAAAATCAAATATCCCTGTAATAATGATAACTGCAAAAGGCGAAACTTTTGACAAGGTTTTAGGTCTGGAGCTCGGTGCTGATGACTATATTGTAAAGCCTTTCGATGTAAAGGAGGTTATCGCAAGAATAAAAGCCGTCTGCCGCCGTGTCGGTCAGATGTCCTCCGAACATGAGGTGAAAGAAGTGCATTATGATAAGCTTTCTGTCAATATGACAAGATATGAGCTTAAAATAAACGGCAAAAAACTTGAACCATCTCCTCCGCCGAAAGAGCTTGAACTCCTTTTCTTCCTCGCTTCAAATCCTAACAGAGTCTATACCCGTGACCAGCTCCTTGACGAAGTATGGGGCTTTGAGTACTACGGCGATTCAAGAACCATTGATGTCCATATAAAAAGACTCCGTGAAAAGCTTGACGGCGTTTCAGATAAATGGACTCTCAAAACCGTATGGGGAGTAGGATATAAGTTTGAAGCTGAAGAAGATGATGTAAACCACGAAAATGACAGCGATAACAGTTCTGTACAGTTATAAGGATATAAGGAAATGAGGCTGGTTTTTTATGAAAAAGTCTGAAAAGGAAATTGCTGAGGAAGTTGCTACCCTCTCTCATGAGCTTCGCAGTCCGCTTACTTCAATTGCCGGATTCGTTGACGGCATTCTTGACGGAACTATTCCTGAAAAGGATTATATGCACTATCTGCGTATAGTTTCAGCAGAGGTGAAAAGACTTACTGAAATTACCTCGAAAATGCTCGATAATTCAAAGATTGAACTGCTTGATGCTCCTGTTTCAGTGCAGAAATTTCCTCTCAATGAATCAGTTATACGCATTTTCTGTACATTTGAAAAAATTATAGAGGGAAAAAATATTACTGTTGAAGGTTTAAGCGGAGATAATCCTGTTACCGTAACAGGCGACCTCGGACTCATTACTCAGGCTCTTTACAACCTGATTGAAAATGCTGTGAAATATACCAATGTAAACGGCTGTATATCAGTTTCATTTTCATCGGAAAACGGCTTTTCCGTGTTCAGCATAAGAAATACGGGTGCCGGAATTTCTGATGACGAAAAAGAAAAAATATTCAGTAAATTCTATCGCTCTGAATCCGCAAAGAAAAATCAGCCTGACGGTACAGGTCTTGGACTTTCAATCACAAAGGCAGTTGTAAATCTCCATAACGGTACGATTTACGCTGACGGCATTCCGGACGGTTTCGCCGAATTTACAGTGAAACTCCCGTCATAAAGCCGCAGGAAAGGAGATTTTCAGAACAATGAATGAAAATGATTTTCAGGAAAATAAAAAAATATTGACGGTGACACCTCAGCAGAGGGAATTCCTTAAACAGAATTATCTTGAATACTGCTTTAAAAATTCACTTGCTCCTGAAAAATTCATATCAAAGCACAACAAGGCTCTTATATGGGTAATCTTTGCACTGTCGCTCGCAGTCTTTCAGGCTTGTATGATATATGATATTTCAAAGGGTACTTCAGATATATCAGATACTGCATATGAGGACAGTATTCCCGACAGCAGCAGTTCAGATGATGATAACAATGAAAGCTCCGCTGATGACAGCGTTAAAAATACTGATTCGGATATAAATCTTTCAGTTGTTCCAAAGCCTTCGCCTGACAGTGAAAACTATACCGACAATAACGGAAAATATACCTCTGAGGGTATAGCTGCCGCTGTGCGTCCGTCTGTTGTCGAAATATATACTTTTTCAGATAAGAATTATGAACAGATTTATGGAACAGGTTCAGGCATTATAATGAATACTGATGGCTATATAATTACAAATGCCCATGTGCTTGAAAGCGGTCAGTCATTCACAGCTGTAACATATGACGGCTCTGAACATAAAGCCTCGGTAGTCGGCAGAGATGCAAAAACTGACCTCGCTGTGGTAAAGATAGATGCAGACCCTTCACTTGTTCCGGCTGAATTCGGCAATTCAGATGATGTTGTACTCGGCGAACAGGTTATGGCTATCGGTAATCCGGGAGGTCTTGCAGGAAGTATTACCGGCGGATATGTTTCAGGACTTAACCGTAAGATAAAAGCCGATTCAACCGGCTTTGAAATGAACTGCATACAGACAGATGCCGCTATAAGCCCCGGAAATTCAGGCGGTGCTTTAGTCAATATGTATGGTCAGGTAATAGGCATAACTTCATCAAAATATGTAAGTTCAAGCTATGAGGGACTCGGATTTGCAATAACAATCAATGATGCAAAACCTGTTATTGATGAACTTATCTCAAACGGCTATATTTCCGGAAGATATAAGATAGGAATAACATTCTATGGAAAAGGATATGCAGCAGCGGCTTTTGAAACTGAAACAGGCTTTGATTATCCGCAGGATATTGACGGCATTCTTATAACATCTCTTGATGACAAATGCGATATATCAGGTACTGAACTTCAGCCATGGGATTTTATAACTGAAATTGAGGGTAAAACCGTTACTGACTATGATTCAGTAATGGACGCTCTTGAAGGCAAAAGGGCTGATGATACAGTAAAGGCTCATGCAGTGAGAATTACTGACAAAAACGGCGGCAGAAAGGAATTTGATATACAATTCAGACTTATGCCCGATACCTCGGGAGATTATTAATAAAAAAACCGACAGCCTTTAACTGTCGGTTTTTCGTTTATTTTGTAGGGGCGACCAGCGGAAAACTGCCGCCTGTAATCTGAAAAATATCCGCCCATTTGAAAAATGATATCAGTAAGTAATGACGGGATTAAAAGTT
>DJFA01000100.1:0-8250 GCA_002431975.1 Ruminococcus sp. UBA5884 | reverse complement strand
AGTAACCTATAAAATTTGCCTGTTAGTTTACAGCGAACCTCAACGGGCGAACACAGTTCGCCCCTACAGAAACAATCCATCGAATTTGCGTTATTTAAGAAATTTTATCTGTTTTGTTATATATTTTTTTATATTTCCAAGGTCTTTGAGGTCAACAATTCCGTCATCTGTTACATCTGCATTTTTTAACTAAATACAGCAAGAATTCCCCCACCTCTTTAGGTGGGGGATGAATTGCGTCCCCACTATTGACAAGCTAAAAATAATTTGTTATAATACAATTAATGTAAAGAATATGATGAGAGTATCATATTTCCGATTGCCTGTACCACAAAGAGCGATAACCAAGCCGTTGGTATGGAGACTATGAAAGGAGATTGATTAGTGGTTAGCCATACCGCTATGATAAGGGTTTGTCAGGTATCCTCTATCCCATAACGTAACCATTCGCATAGTGTGAAGTCAGCAAAACAGACAACCTGAAAAACCGTGGGGCACACGGGGTTAGCTCGCTTATGCTCAGCACATTGGTGCTGTCGAACGAGAACTGACTGCTCATAATGAGAGGAAGCCCCCACCTCTTTAGGTGGGGGAGGATGTCACAAAATGAATCGCTTGTATATTCAGTATCTGCTGTTCCGCTTATTTCCCATTTTATTTCATCAGGTATTATCATACAGCCCTGCACCTGAACCATAGGAGCAAATTTCATAAGCATCTGATTTTCTGAAAATACTAATGAAGGAGCTTTTGCAAGAGTGTCATAACTATGGATATACTGGCTGATATCGTCTGTTTCATCAGCATAAGCCGGAATAAATGCTGATGATGTACAGAATATCATAGCGGCGATAATAGCTGTTATTTTTTTCATGTTTTTCTTTTCCCTTCTATAAACCATAATTTCATGTGCGGGCGACCATTGGTCGCCCCTGCTAAATCTGCGTATTATAAATATATATTTCCAACTATATAATTGAGTATCATAAGAGCATCTTCGGAAGTTACCTGACCATCACCGTTTACGTCAGCAATTTCAGAATCAGCAGTATTTCCGCTTACTATAAGACTGAGAATATCAAGTGCATCAGAGGCATCAATAGTTTTATCATTGTTAATATCGCCTTTATATGATACCTCTCCGAGAGAGTTAAACGGAATATTATTGTCTGACGCATATTTTTCAGCTATTCCTCCTGAATATCCGCTTAATGTAAAATCAGAATTTTTTACTGTTTCCCATGGGCCGTTGAAATAATAATTGTATCCGAGTGAATCATAACCTATTTTTTTGACATTTGCAGGTATAGTTATTTCTTTAAGATTTTTGCACTCTGTAAATGCATAATCTCCTATTTCAGAAAGCGATTCAGGAAGAATCACTTCTTCAAGAGCTGTACAGTTTTCAAATGCTTCATCTCCGATTTTTTTAAGATTTTCAGGAAGAACGATTTTTGTAAAGTTACAGCCCAAAAATGCACTGTCATTTATTTCAATAAGCGTTGACGGAAGATTTAATTCAGTAATTGCAGAATGAGAAAATGCCCCTTTACCTATTTTTAAAAGTCCCTCATTGAAAGTTATTTCAGAAATATCACTGTTGTTGAATGCATATTCAGAAATTTCAGTTACCGACTGCGGTACTGTATATGATGCAGACGGATATGCAGCGGCTGATATGAGTGAAGTCTTATCCTTATTGAATATCACTGAATCCTCTGCACTGTAATATTTATTGTTTTCATCAATGGTAATAACTGTACCTGTGCAGTCTGAAAATGCAAGAGGTGCAATATATTCAGTGTCAGCTCCTATATGTATTGATGGAATTTTGCAGTCTGAAAATGCATCTGTTCCTATTGACAATATTCTATCGCTGAAATTTATATCTGTAAGGCTTGTACAGCCTGAAAATGCAGAGTCATTTATTATCTGAACGCTGTCAGGGAGTGTTACTGATTCAAGAGCTGAACAGTTATCAAACATAGATTCAGAAATTTCATTTATATCTGAATTTATAACTGCATTTTTAAGACTTTTGCAATTAATAAATAAAAAATTACCAATCTCAGTAAGTGATGACGGCAAAACAATGCTTTCTATGCCGGTTGCCTGAAATACGCCGGATTCCAGACACTCAATTCCTTCGGGAAGGTTTACTTCTTTAAGCATTTCACAATTACAGAACGCATTCTGTCCTATTGATTTAAGGCTGTCAGGGAAATTTATTTCGCTGAGTGCCTCACAATAGATAAAGGCATACTCTCCTATATATTCAAGACTGTCAGGAAGTTCTATACTTGTTATATTATAACAGCATCTAAAAGCTCCTTCACCAATTTTTGTTATGCTGTCAGGTATATCGATATTTTCAATAGATATACAGTTTGAAAAAGCCCAATATGGAATTTCTGTAAGACTCTGCGGAATATTTACTGATTTAAGATTGGTACAGCCTGAAAATATCTCTCTTCCGAATGAAGAAACGCTATCAGGTATTGATATTTCTTCAAGAGCTGTACAGCCTGTAAATACTTTGCCTCCGATTGCAGTAAGAGTTTCAGGAAGCTTTACTGATTTAAGTGCAGTACACTGATAGAATGAACGGTCAGTAATAACTGTTACTGAATCAGGTTCAATTGATTTGTCAGAATTAAATGCTGTTGAAAAGACAGTTGTTACAGGAACACCGTTGATTTCAGGCTTTATTACAACATTTACAGTATTTGCTTCACGGCCTGTTACAGCTGCATATCCGTCAAACATTGTATATATAACTCCGTTATCAGAAATTTTCTCATTTGCAGCAGAAACTGTGAATGAAACACTTTCAGGACTGATTATCCCGAACGGCTGAGCTGTAAAGGCGGCTGATGCTGTAATGCAGAGTGCAGCAGCAAATGCAATGATTTTTTTCATTATAATCACATTCCTTTCATAAGAAAATCAGTTTTTATTCTCTTATAATATTAACCTCATATCACTTCAAAAGGTTGCATAATAAAAAATTTTTTATTTAACTCCAATTGTTTCTGTAGGGGCGACCATTGGTCGCCCGTTATGGTTTATCAATGATTTTCTGTTAACCAATGATTTCCTAATATCGAAATTATGGTTTAATCATAATTCAGGCGGGCGAACACAGTTCGCCCCTACAATGGAAATACCATATTTTCAATTATAAAATTTTATTGCCGAATTTGTGTTGAATATACAAAAAACAGCCGACTGGTTTGAAAATCAGTCAGCTGTTTTATTTTTCTTAAAATTTTTTATTCCCACTCAATAGTTGCCGGTGGTTTTGTAGTTATATCATATACAACTCTGTTGATATTCTTTACTTCATTTACAATTCTTGAAGATACTGTTTCAAGTACTTCATACGGAATTTTTGCAAAATCAGCAGTCATAAAGTCTGTAGTAGTAACGCCTCTGAGTGCAAGTGTATAGTCATATGTTCTGCCGTCACCCATAACGCCTACTGAACGCATATTTGTAAGTACAGCAAAATACTGATTTATTTTTCTGTCAAAACCGGCTTTTGCTATTTCTTCTCTGAAAATAAAATCAGCGTCCTGAAGTACAAGCAGTTTTTCATCTGTTATTTCACCGATAATTCTTATAGCAAGTCCAGGCCCCGGGAACGGCTGTCTCCATACAAGAATTTCTGAAAGACCAAGTTCAATTCCGAGCTGTCTTACTTCGTCCTTGAAAAGAAGTCTTAAAGGTTCGATTATTTCCTTGAAATCAACATAGTCAGGGAGTCCGCCAACGTTATGATGTGATTTGATTACAGCAGCATCGCCTGTACCGCTTTCAATTACATCAGGATATATAGTACCCTGTACAAGATAATCGACTTTTCCGATTTTTTTAGCTTCCTGTTCAAAGACTCTTATAAATTCCTCACCGATTATCTTACGTTTTCTTTCAGGGTCTGAAACTCCTGAAAGCTTATCCATAAACTGTTTTTTAGCATTTACTCTTATGAAATTTATATCCCAGTCAGCAAAAGCAGCTTCAACCTCATCACCTTCATTTTTACGCATGAATCCATGGTCAACGAATATGCAGGTAAGCTGATTTCCTACAGCCTTTGAGAGAAGTGCAGCTGCAACAGAGCTGTCAACTCCGCCTGAAAGTGCAAGCAGAACTTTGCCGTCACCGACTTTTTCACGGATATTCTTAATGGCAGTCTGGGCATAGTCACCCATAGTCCAGTCGCCTGTACAGCCGCAGACGTTGTATAAGAAGTTATGGAGCATTTTAATTCCGTCAGCAGTATGATTTACTTCAGGGTGATACTGCATTCCGTATAACTTTTTCTCTTTGTTTTCCATAGCGGCACATGGACAGTTTTCAGTATGTGCGGAACATACAAATCCTTCAGGCAGACCGGAAATATAGTCTGTATGGCTCATCCATGAGATATTTTCAGATTCAAGACCTGTAAAAAGCAGACTTTCAGTATTGTAGAATGTAGTTGTTTTTCCGTATTCACGGAGTTCAGCAGTAGAAACCTTTCCGCCGAGAGTGTATGCCATAAGCTGACAGCCATAGCATATTCCGAGTACCGGTATTCCAAGTTCAAATATTTCCTTGCTTATCTTTGGTGAATCATCAAGATAAACGCTGTTAGGGCCTCCTGTGAAGATAATTCCGACAGGTGACATTTCCTTTATTTTTTCAATAGGTGTCTTATAGCTGTATACTTCGCAGTATACGCCGCATTCACGAACTCGTCTGGCTATCAGCTGGTTATACTGACCGCCGAAATCGAGAACGATACAAAGCTGATTTTTCATATTTTTCAAAACACTCCAATCTTATAATTAACGGTTGCTTTTTAACTGTATTATTTTAACGCAAATTCGATGGATATTTTCTGTAGGGGCGAAAAATTCATTGTTTTCAATCATAAAATTTTGTTGTCAAATCTGCATTATTTTATTATACTATCAGAAAGCAGAAAATTCAAGTATCAGACAGCAAATTCATGATTATGACGGTAAGATTTCAGAATTACGCTCTGAAATCTCCCTTGTCGCATACTATCTGATATCCGGCATTTCTGACTCTGTTTTCAAGACAGACCTTGCACTGTGCGGATTCCTCTCCGGTACAGATTTTATTGTCATAGAGGGAATAGAGTTTTCTGAAACGTACCGGTGAAAGATTAGGCATGACTACATTTGCTCCGGCTTTAAGACCAAGTTCCCTGCCGTTTGAATCAATAGTTCCGAGAGCGGTTGTTGAAGGTATAAGTGCATTAGGAAGCAAAAGCCTTGTAAGTGCAACCATTACAAGGCTGTCACGGAGCGAACCCTGAGGAAAATCTTTAAAAGGCGTATCCTGATGAGGTATAAACGGACCTATTCCGACCATATGCGGTTTGAAACGGCTTATAAAAAGAAGGTCGTCAGCAAGATTTTCATCAGTCTGATACGGTGAACCAACCATAAATCCGGCACCTGTCTGAAAACCGATTGACTTTAAGTTTTCAAGGCATTTCATACGGTTTTCAAAACTCATATTCTGTGGGTGGAGTTTTTTATAATGCTCCGACGAGGCAGTTTCATGACGCAGGAGATATCTGTCAGCACCGGCTTCATAGAATGCCTTATAGCTTTCATAAGATTTTTCTCCTATTGAAAGAGTTACGGCACAGTCACTGTATTTTTTCTTTACAGCTGAAACAATTCTGCATATCATTTCATCAGTAAAGAAACTATCCTCTCCGCCCTGCATGACAAACGTCCTGAATCCGAGTCTGTAGCCTTCGTCACAGCATTCAAGTATTTCATCTTCATCAAGGCGGTATCTTTCCACATTTTTGTTTCCGCAGCGTATGCCGCAGTAAAGACAGTTGTTTTTACAGTAATTTGATATTTCTATAAGACCTCTTATATAGACATCAGTGCCGTATATGCTGCGTCTTATGCTGTCAGCCGTTTCAAAGAGAAATTCATCATATTCAGGATTTCTGCTGCTGATTATCCTTAAGAGGTCATTTTTGTCTGCATTGTGTTCAGCGGCGATTCTGCTGATAAGTTCTTTCATAAATCCTTAAACCTTTCATATTCTTCAGAACGTCTTGAAAACATTCTGTATTTTTCTTCCGAATGGGAATATACGCTCATAACAAGCCCGATTGCCGTATACATACTGATAACCGCAGTACCTCCGGCACTAAGGAAGGGGAGCGGTATGCCGATTACAGGCATTACCTTGAGAACCATTCCGATATTCATAAAACAGTGTGCAAAAAGCATTGCAAATACTCCGACACATATATTTTTTCCAAGGCTGTCCTTTGCCTTTCTGCTGTCGGAAATAATTTTAAGACAGATATATACAAGCACGGCTATCATTATTATACAGCCTGCAAATCCCATTGTTTCCCCCAGATATGAAAATATAAAGTCGTTGTATATTTCAGGCACAGATGATGATTCTGTATCAAAAAGACCTTTTCCGAGTATTCCGCCCTCAGCAAGTGATTTAAGACCGAGATTCTGCTGATATTCAGTTCCCAGAGGGTCAGAGCCGGGATTGAAAAGTACAAGAATCCTGTTTTTATGGTCGGAATTAAGACCATAGTTCCAGATAAACCAGCCGGCAGGAGGAAGAACTGCAAGTACTGCTATGATATATTTAAATGATATTCCCGCACAGAAAAGCATTATCAGAAATATTCCGGCAAATATGACAGCTGTTCCGTAGTCGCCCTGTTTTGCAACTA
Organism: Ruminococcus sp. UBA5884; assembly: GCA_002431975.1. Classification (GTDB taxonomy): domain Bacteria; phylum Bacillota; class Clostridia; order Oscillospirales; family Ruminococcaceae; genus UBA5884. The sequence goes on along the minus strand of DJFA01000100.1, from coordinate 1,508 downwards.
TAGCAACAGGAACTGCTCCGTGCAGACAGAGCAGAAACATATGCGGCAGTCTGTTCATATCCTCACTTACTTCTGAAAGATGATATGAAAATGTTATTATAAATACGATTTTAAGCAGTTCTGACGGCTGTATCGTTATAAATCCGAGATTGAGCCATGCCACGTCATCAGCTCCGTCAACTCCGATGCCAAGCGATGTGAATGTAAGAAACATCAGTATCAGCGTTATGGGAGCATATAAAAACCATAGCTTTGCAAGCTTTTTATAATCAACTGCACTCAGAATAAAGCATACCACAATTCCTATGCATGATGAAATAAGCTGTACCCTGTAATATCTCGGGGCAATTGTCTTGTTCTGCGAGAGAGAATAAAGCAGAAGCACGCTTACGGCAGAACATATTACTGTAAATATCAGAAGCGTTTTATCAAATTTCCGGAAATATTCCCGCAGAGTTTCAGCAATACTGTTTCTTTTCATTTTCAATACCCCTGATATAGTCGTATACAGCCTTTACAACACCGTTTTCATTGTTGCTTGAAGCCGTATATTTTGCATAGCGTTTCATATCCTCACAGGCATTTGCCATAACATAGCTGTATTCAGCCTCCTCAAGCAGAGCCGTATCATTGTAATAATCTCCGAAAGCCATTGTTTCAGCCTTTGAAATGCCGAATTTCTGTTTTATCTTTGCAAGAGCAATGCCTTTGTTTACGCCCTTGTTCATTATATCCATCCAGAGAGGCCCTGAAACCTGAAGCGAAAATTCACGTCCGAATTTTTCAAGCATTGCCGGATAGCAGTTGTTCACCGGATTGAGTATATCGCATACTGCAATCTTGAATATATTGTCCTTTACATCATAAAGACTGTCAACAGCAGTAAAATTGATATAAAAATTATTTACTTCCTTTCTGAACTGTTCTTTTGCGGAAGCCGGATAATATATACCGTTTTCTCCGCAGAGAACCGGACTTGTATTGCCGATTTCCTCACAGGTTCTTATGATTTCAGTTACCCTGTCACTGTTTATTATGCTTGGTTCATAGGCTTTTCCGCCGACTATCATATATGCACCGTTGTCACATATGAAATCGAGCTTTTCACACATATCCTCAAAAAGATATGTCAGGGCGGAATATGAGCGTCCGCTTGCTATAACAAATCTTATTCCAAGTTCTGATGTGATATCAAGCATTTCACGGAAATCCGCAGGGAGCTGTTTATTGTCATCAAGCAGAGTTCCGTCCATATCTGTAGCTATTATTTTTATCATTTTTTAATCTCCTTTATTTTTCTGTAATATCCGGAATCAGGTAATTATTTCTGTAGGGGCGACCATTGGTCGCCCGTTGCATTTACAAGAATTTCATGCTGATAACAAACGATTTTCTATTCAGAAAACAAATATCAAATTTATGTTTACCGGAATTTTGGGCGGGCGACCAATGGTCGCCCCTACAGAAACAATTCATCGAATTTGCGGTTTAACCATAATTCGGCGGGC
>DJFA01000101.1 GCA_002431975.1 Ruminococcus sp. UBA5884 | reverse complement strand
AAAAAAGCTGGGCAAAAACTTTTAATCCCGTTCTTACTTGACTATAACATTTTTCAAATAGGCAGATATTTTACTTACTGTAAACGGTTATGTTATGTGGTAAGCAAAACTTTTAATCCTGTTCTTACTTGACTATAACATTTTTCAAATAGGCAGATACTTTACAGATTACAGGCAAACGATTAATGTTCACCCCTGCAATAATCAGATAAAACCATTTTCATAAAGAAAATCCATAGTCATACCATTTTTTTTATCTGATTTATCCCTGTAAAAAAGCAGTTTTTCAACATATTTCCCGATTATATCACATTCAAGATTAACTTTGCTTCCAATTTTCTTTGAAATCAGTGTAGTTTCACTCTGAGTATGCGGTATTATTGAAACTCTGAAAAATTTATCAGTAATTTCTGCAACTGTAAGACTTACACCATCAATTGCCACTGAACCTTTTTCAACTATATATTTAAGGATTGAGCTGTCGGCTGATATGGTTATCCATACAGCATTATCCTCTTTTTTAAAATCAGATATAATTCCTGTTCCGTCAATATGACCTGAAACTATATGACCTCCGAAACGTCCCTCTGCTGACATTGCACGTTCAAGATTCACACGGCCTCCTGATTTGAGTTCAGCAAGAGATGTTCTGCGGACGGTTTCAGCCATAACATCAGCTGAAAATGATGATTTTGTCATATCAGTAACTGTAAGGCATACACCGTTTACGGCTATACTGTCGCCGATATTAGTATTTTCAAGCACTTTTGATGCAGATATCTGAATCCTGCATGATTCCGATGATTTCTGTATATTTATAACTTTTCCGGTTTCTTCAATAATTCCTGTAAACATATCAGATTCCTTTCAGATTGTATTTCAGAAGAATATCATCACCAAGACGTTCATATGAAGGCTGTGTCATAAGGATACATTCCGAAATATCGAAACCACCGCCGCCTACAGGGGATTTTGCTGAATTTCCGCCGAAAATCTTAGGGGCAATATATGCATAAATCTGTGAAACTATACCGCTTTTCAACGCACTGAAATTGAGTTCTCCGCCGCCTTCAAGCAATACGCTGTCAATTTTCATCTCACCTAAAATTTTCATAAGTTCATTAAGATTCACTCTGCCGTTTTCAGCTGATGTTTTTATAATCTTAACATTATATTTTTCAAGAACAGCCGCTTTATCATTATTATCCCCGACACAGGCAATATAAGTCGGTATTCTGTCAGCAGTCATTACAATATTGCTGTCAAGCGGAATTTCAAGATTGCTGTCACATATAATTCTTGTCGGATTGCTTGGATTTTCAATGCGGCAGTCAAGCATAGGATTATCAGAAATAACAGTTCCTATTCCTGCCATTATTGCAGCAACTCTTTTTCTGAGATGATGAGTATGATTTCTTGATATTTCAGATGAAATCCATCTTGACTGACCTTTTGATGTAGCAATTTTGCCGTCAGCAGTCATTGCATATTTCATTATAACAAAAGGAGTTTTATGAGTTATATAATGAAAAAATATCTCATTAAGAGAATCGCATTCAGCTTTCATCACATTTTCATAAACCTCTATGCCATGTTCACGCAGAATTTTAACTCCTTTTCCTGCAACAAGAGGATTCGGGTCAGATGAACCGATAAAAACACGCTTTATCTTATTTTCAATTATCGCCTCGGTACATGGAGGAGTTTTGCCGTAATGACAGCATGGTTCAAGAGTAACATAAAGGTCTGCACCCTCAGCTGATTCTTTACAGTCTGCAAACGCATTTCTTTCTGCATGAAGTTCGCCGCAGCGTGCATGATATCCCTCACCGATTATTTTATTGTTTTTTACTATTACTGCACCTACAAGCGGATTAGGATTGACAAAACCTGTTCCGTTTTTTGCAAGTTCGACAGCACGGAGCATATAATCCGGACACATTTTAAAAAATCACCACCAGAATAATAAAAAAACCGCTCAGACAAGAAATCAGAGCGGAAAAGGAAGGCTTTTTGAATATATATCAGAAATCTTCTTCTATCCAGACTGTACTGTCGGCTTTGGAATTTAACCAAATCAACCGAGTAAATACTCGGCTCGTGGGCTGTACCACCGGTCGGGAATTTCACCCTGCCCTGAAGATATGTTTATTATCTACAAATATGATAACATATAATTGTGCTTTTGTCAATAAGAACAGAAAAAAAGATATAAAAAAGTGACTCCGTTTTTTAAAACGGAGCCACTGATTTATTCGCTTGGAGAACACATTAAGTAATTATAAATTACTTCTTAGCCTTCTTTGTAGCTACTGCTGCTGCACCTGCGAGTGCGAGAACTGCGAGCATACCAGCTGCTGATGATGTATCACCAGTTGTTGGTGAACTTGAAGTCTTGCTTGTGTTGCCGCTCTTGCTTGAGTTGCCGCCCTTGCTGCTTGAGTCATTCTTCTTCTTAGTTGTTGTTGTTGTGTCATCATCACCTGTAGGTGTTGTGCCCTCAGTTGTTGAAACTGCAGCCGGAGTTGTTGTAGCAGCCGGAGTTGTTGTTGCAGCCGGAGTTGTTGTTGCAGCTGGAGTTGTTGTTGTTGGAGCTGGAGTTGTTGTTGCAACAGGAGTTGTTGTTGTAGCTTCTGTTGTTGTAGTTGTTTCTTCTGTTGTTGTAGTTGTTTCAGTTGTTTCGTCAACAATTTCGATGTAACCAGCATTGAATGTAGGAGTAAGAACAGTCTTGTTACCTGTTGTGATTTCCTGAACTACATCATTATAGTTTGTAGCTGTGATATCATACTTGTCGCCAGGCTGTGGGTTCTTGATTGTGAATGTGAGTTCAACGATAACGCCTGCACCAACACCGTCAGATTTTCTTGTTGGAGTACCAGCAAGAGCTGCCTGCTTAACTGCCGGATTAGCTGAAACTGAAGCAGCAGCTGCTGTTGCTGCAGCACCTGGATCGATGTAAAGGAGTTCAATACCGTCATCATGTGAAAATTCGAAAGCTGAAGCATTGAATACTGTGTTGTTGTCAAGTGTGAACTGAACAGTTACTTCACCAGCAGCTTCTGCCATTGTGATGGTTTTCTTTTCAACAGAAAAAGTAGCTGTAGTGTCATAAGTAGCAGCACTTGTTGGAATAATGCATACAGCTCCTACAACAGCTGTAGCCATAACAGCAGCGAGGATTCTTTTAATAGATTTCATTGTTTTATACCTTCCTTTTTCAAATAATTCAGCAATCCAAGTAAATTCACGTGATATTCACTTGAATTACCTGTATATTTCAGAATCTGAAACGTTAACTGTTTCATAATTCTCTTAGATTATAGCACATAGATATTCAATTGTCAATATATATTTTTTTACCGTTATCATATGTAATGTAAAAATTTATCAACATTAATCCGCAAAATCTGTGCATAAATTATATTTTTTTGTAAAAAAGTCATTGCTTTTTACAAATTTATTCATGGAATTATTTGATTTTTTATTATTTAAAAACAAAAAATTTGTTCAGAAAGATTTTTTTCATTCAAAACGCTGATATTAACGAATTTAATCGAAATTTTGCATATCGCTTCATAATTATGTAAACCGGCGGTTCAAATTAATACTATTTTAACAAAAAGCTTATTAAAAAGATGTATAATATAAAAAGTATAAGGGGGCGGTTATTATGTTTACCAGTTTTTGCAGAATGATATTTTTCCTGATATCATAACTGTATATATTTTAATAGTATATGAATAAAAAGTCAAGCATTGTTTACATAGTATCATTCTTTATAATATGCACCGTTCCCGTACTGCTCATGCCGTTTGTAAAGAATGATGAATCAGGAGAAAACAGAAAATTGTCACCAATGCCGTCAATTATATCCGAAAACGGCGGCATAAATTTAAACTGGGCTTCTGAATATGAAACTTATCTTTCAGAACATTTTGCTTTCCGTGAAAAGCTTGTAACAGCGGACAGCCTTATAAAATCCGCTGTTTTCAGAACTTCATCAAATGAAAAGGTTATCTGCGGCAAAAACGGCTGGCTCTACCTTTCAGAAACCGCAGATGACTATACAGCCGAAAATACCATGTCCGCAAGGAAAATAAACAATACCGCAAAAACTTTATCTCTTGTTCAGGAATATGTGCAGAATAAGGGAAGCCGGTTTATTTTCATGACCGCTCCCAATAAAAATACTGTATATCCTGAAAATATGCCCTCAAGATATATAAAAACCGGAAACAGCAGCAATCTTGAAATGCTGTCTGAAAAACTTGATGAATATTCAGTAAATCAGCTTGACCTTGTTTCCATTTTTAAATCACAGGATTCCGTTCTTTATCATACAAGGGATTCACACTGGACAAATGAAGGTGCTGTTCTGGTATACAACGCTCTGATGAACAGATTTGGTATAAAACATGATGATTTGAGTTCAGTTTATAAACATTCTGAAATGATATGGCACGGCGACCTTGACAGAATGCTTTTTCCATCGCTTGAAAAGCTTAGTGAACAGATTGTCTATGATATGGATTTTTCATTTGATTATACTTATAATTTCCGTTCGGAAGATGATTATCTGATATCAGCCAAAAACAGCAATGGAACTGAAAATGTTCTTATGTACCGTGATTCGTTCGGACGCTCGCTATATCCGTTTATTGCTGAAAATTCCGCAGAATCCGTATTTTCAAGGGAAATCCCCTACAGACTTGATTTGCTTGACAATATGGATACAGATATAACTATTCTTGAAATAGTTGAGAGAAATCTTGAAAATATAACTGAAAAAGCTCCGTTTATGCCTGCTCCTGCAAGAAATCTTGATATATCAGCGTCTGTTGAGCCGAGTTCTGAAAATTCCTGTTTTATTTCCGAAAAGAACGGTCTTGTAAAAATATACGGCAGACTCGATGAAAAATATTTCAGCGACAATTCAGATATATACATAACTCTTGAAAATGAAAACTCTGTTTTATGCTTTGAAGCGTTCCCGATTTATGAATCGGAACTTCTCAATGATGACAGCCAGTCTGATTACGGCTATTCATTGTATATAGACCCGTCAGTCATAAACAGCGGTCAGTACTCCATCAATGCATATATCAGCAATGAAAACCGTTTTATATGTACTGATACGCTTGAAAATATAAAATTCTAAAAGAACAAAAAGAAAGGCAGACTAAAAATGAAAAGACTTATAATTTATTCAGCGGCATTTTCAATGCTTGTTTCAGGACTTACTGCCTGCGACAGCGTAAACAATTCATATTCAGCAGAACTCCAGACATCTGCGTATGAAACAACGGCAATGACTGAAAAGAAAATTTCTGCTGACAATGTAACAACTGCTGAGGAAACCTCACAGACTGAACCCGCTGAAACAAGTGTATATTATAATTATACTGAACCTGCTGATTACAACAGTATTGATGATACTCCTCAGACTTCATCAGATTACAGCTATTCTGATTCTGCTGATTTCTCATCAGGTGAATTTACCTCTGACGACCTTGTTTTCGTATACAACGGAATTAAAATAAATCTTGATGAGGATATAAATGATGTAATTGCAGCACTCGGTCAGCCTGTTGATATGATATCCGCTCCAAGCTGTTACTATGATGGCGATGACAAGACATTTGTATATGATGGCTTTAAAGTAAATACATATCCTGACGGAAACAACGACTATGTTGTATCAATTGAGCTTGTTTCAGATTCCGTATCAACGGTAAAAGGCGTTACAACCGGCATGAAAATTGATGATGCACTTGCTGTTTACGGTCAGAACTATACGGTAAACGGCTTTAACTATCAGTATCAGACAGGCGACAAATATATGTATTTCTATGTACAGGACGGAATTATCTCTATTATAGGAATAGTTTATGCAAACTGACGGAAAGGACGGAAATATGTATTATCAGAATATACTTAACAACCTCGAAAACAACAATCTCAGTTATCTCCCCTATGCCTATTCACATATAATATCAGGCGACAGATTCTATATTAAAAATTTCGGAAAAATTCTTACTCGTATAATCCAAAATACCTCATCTTTACAGCTTATAAGATTAAGCGAAAATTTCAGACAATCCGATTATTATGATATGGATTACAGTCAATGGACAAAGTTTAATCCTGAAAAATATAAAAACTGCTTTGACTCACAGACAGACTACATAAATTTTCTTGCTGTCGGAACTTTTCATTCAAACGGATACTACCGTGAAAAATGCCTTGAAAAACTCTCTGTATATGATAATACAATACATTATGCTTTTTTAAGACTCAATGACTGGACTGCTCCTGTAAGAAAACTTGCTGAGGATATTATAAGCAGAAATATACGCTTCTGTTCTGTTTCCCAGATACTGTTTCTCTGCCCGTATGCAGATAAAATTTTAAACTCCGGCAGACGTGATAACTCTTTTTTCAATGAAATTTACTCATATATGTACGATTTCATAAGCAGAAATTCAGATAAAATTGATGCATATAAAATTAAAAACTATGACTTCTATACAAGAAAAACTGTCTACAGGCTCATATGCAGAAACAATTCCCTTTCATGCGAAAAATTCCAGCAGATTATAAGCTTTGAAAAACATGGCTTTTTACAATCATATCTTATAACTCACTTTTTACAGCTTTATTCTCCGGATATGCAGAAAATAAATGAATTTCTCATGCATAAAAGCTCCTGCGTGAGATACTGTGCAATGCAGTATAAATATAATATGCTCCATGACGTATGGAACGGAATTGAAAACCTCCTGCTTGACAGCCGTCATTCAATCCGTGAATATGCTGTGTTTCTGCTTAAAAAACATACTGATTTCAATATAGCTGAATTCTATAAACAGAATCTCGATAGCACAAAAACAGTCTGGGCTATAGCCGGTATTGGCGAAAATGGTTCTGAAAATGATGCTGAACTGCTTCTGCCGTTTCTTGAATCCGACAATCCTAAAATTATAAAATGGACTGTATGGTCACTCAATAACCTTACGGGCTCTTTATATGAGGATATTTACTGGAAACTCCTTTTCAGCGAAAATATTTCCTCCTCAAAAGCTGCATATAAAGCAATTGTAAAGTCAAAAATAAGATATGGTTCTGAAACGATTTATAATAATCTTATAAATGCAGCGAATAATAACAATATCAAAATATATCTTATAAATATACTCTGTCAGAATGAGGATTCATGGGAACGTCTGCCCTTTCTCCTTAAAATACTCAGACTCAGTATCTGTCCTGAAAAGAATAAACGTATAATAATGGCGATAAACGGCAGAAACCCTTATAAAAAAATATCTCCCGTACTCGAAAAACAGATACGTTCTGAAATCGCTCTTGCAGGAGCGAAAACGCCTGAAAATATCTCTTTTTCAAGATTTTCAAAATTATTGCAGACTATTGAACTCGAACTTAAATTTGTATGCAGATAAACTCTGTAGGGACGACCAGCGGCAAACTGCCGCCTGTAATCTGAAAAATATCCGTGATAAACCATAACGGGCGACCAATG
>DJFA01000081.1:18520-23319 GCA_002431975.1 Ruminococcus sp. UBA5884 | reverse complement strand
CTGTTGCCACAACTTTTGAACTCGCCGATATAATAAGAGAAAGTATTCCTGCAAAATTCAGACGTGAAAAAAATCCATGCAAAAAAACATTTCAGGCTGTGAGAATAGCTGTAAATGGCGAACTTGACCATTTGTCAGCCGGTCTGGACAGTGCTTTTGAATGCCTTTCAGAAGGCGGAAGACTTGCGGTAATCACTTTTCATTCTCTCGAGGACAGGCTTGTAAAACAAAAATTTGCAGGCTGGTGCAGAGGCTGTATATGTCCTCCCGATTTTCCCGTATGTGTGTGCGGAAGAACTCCGCAGGCTCATCTCGTAAACAGAAAGCCCTTGACCGCTTGTGAAGAAGAACTTTCAGCAAATAACAGAAGTCGAAGTGCAAAACTCAGAATAATAGAAAGGAATTAGGTGTTGTTATATGGCTTTAATGAATACAGCTTATAAACCGAATACTGACAACGCTGATGATTTGAATGCTGAAGTTATCGACAGAAAAAAAAGTATATCTGTAAAAAACAACAGGAATCAGAAAGGTGCTGCTGTAAAAGGATTTTTGATTGCAATGTCGGCAATGCTGCTGCTTTGCTGCTTTATATACGCAAAAGTTCAGGAAAATGAGGTTTATAACAGCATATCATCAACCAAAAAGGAAATAGAACTCCTTGCAAGTGAAAATGTGAGAATGCAGTCAGAGCTTGAAGCTAAAATGTCCATGAAAAATGTTGAGGACTATGCCGAAAATACACTCGGACTTACTAAACTCGATAAATCACAGATAGTATATATGGAAGTTCAGTCAGATAACGTAATCGAAGTTGCCCCGGAAAAAAGAAGCTTTTTTGTAACGGTCAGGGATAAACTTGATGATTTACTGGCATATATTCTCGGATAATTCATATGATTTTATATGACTATTGTCCGGAATACTGAATACCCTTTTCAATAGTCAGCCTTTAAAACGGTTGACTATTGAACTATTACAGGATATTTGCAGAAAAAAAGGAGGTTTTCTCTTTATATGTCTAAACTGCCGACAGCAAAAATGAAAAACCGTTCGGATATAGGCTTCGGAATACTTATGGTTCTCGCATTTGCAATAGTTGTGAACCTTTTTAAAACTTCAATACTTCAGAATGAAACATATCAGGCGTATGCCAATACAAATCAGTTCGGTTCAATAGAAATCGCTGCAAACAGAGGTACTATATACGATTCAAACGGCAATATGCTTGCCCAGAGTGCAACTGTATTCAAGGTTTTCCTTGACCCTTCGGATTACAGGGAGCATAAGAGAAACTATGAGAAAAAAGATGAAATAGTTTCCTTTATAACAAGCGTCCTTGATATCGATGAGGAAACTCTGCTTAAAAAACTTGAGGCAAACAACCAGTATGAAATACTTCAGACAAAGGTTGAATCACCTGTTGCCGATAAAATAACAGAATTTACTTCAGACAATAAAATATCATGCATAAGCCTTCAGGAGGATACAAAAAGATATTATCCCCAGAATGAACTTGCCGCCTCTGTTATCGGATTTGTCAATTCAGACGGTGACGGTCAGTACGGCATAGAAAGCTATTACAATGAACAGCTTTCAGGCATTCCGGGAAAAGTAATATCCGCAAAGGACGCAAACGGCGATGAAATGCCGTACAGATATTCAAAACTCTATGAGGCTAAGGACGGAAATTCACTCTATCTTACAATAGACAGCAATATACAGTATTATCTTGAAAAGAATCTTCAGGATATGGCAACAAAATTCAAAGTGGAAGCCGGAGCGTGTGCAATAATGATGAATGCCAAGACCGGAGCTATATACGGTATGGCTACAACTCCGAGCTTTGACCTCAATAATCCGGCTGATATAACAGACCAGTCGGCTCTTGAATACATAAACAGTCTTTCAGATGATGCACAGGCAGATGCTCTTATGGAGGCAAGAGCTGCCCAGTGGAAAAACAAGGCTGTTACCGACAGATATATACCTGGTTCAGTATTCAAGGTAATAACCAGCTCAGGAGCAATAGAGGAAAATGTAATTGATGTTGATACAAGCACATTCAACTGTACAAATACAATAAGAGTTGCCGGAAAGGATATGCACTGCTGGAACTATCCGTACAGCTCGCACGGCACTCAGACATTTGTGCAGGCTCTTACAAATTCATGCAACCCTGCATTCATAGAAATAGGTCAGCGTCTTGGAGCAGATAAGTTCGCATATTATTTTGAATCATTCGGACTTACCGAAAAAACCGGAATAGACCTTCCGGCAGAAGCTTCAAGCATTTATCTTGATGTAAGGGAAAAAGGTCCTGTTGAACTTGCATCATCATCATTCGGTCAGACAAACAAGGTAACTCCGATTGAAATGATTACAGCATATTCAGCAGTAATAAACGGCGGATATCTTGTAACACCATATGTTGTTGACAAGGTTGTTGACGGAAGCGGAAATGTTGTTTCAACTCATCAGACAGAAGTAAAAAGACAGGTTATCTCAGAAGATACATCTGCAAAAATGAGAGAAGCTCTTGAAGCAGTCGTAAACAATAACGGCGGAAGCAATGCATATATAAAAGGCTATCATATCGGCGGCAAGAGCGGTACATCACAGAAACTTGACCTTTACAATGATGAAAATATGAGATATGTTGCCTCATACTGCTGTTTTGCACCGGCAGATGACCCGGAAATAGTTCTGATTGTCATTGCAGATGAACCTATGTCAGGCGATTATTACGGAAGCGTTGTAACAGTGCCGTATGCAAGAAATATACTTGAGGAAGTTCTCCCGTATCTCGGATATTATCCGGAATATACAGAGGAGGAAATTGAAAATATGGATAAGACAGTGCCTGACCTTCAGGATAAGACAGTTTCCGCAGCAAAGGCTACACTCAATGAAATGTCGCTTAACTGCGAGGTTGTGGGAAACGGAGAAATAGTTGCTTCTCAGGTTCCTTCATCAGGAAGTTCAATTTCAAAGGACGGCACAATAATAATCTATACTGAAAACAGTACAACTCAGAAAATGACTGACGTGCCTGATGTTTCAGGAATGAATATAGAACAGGCAAATGAGGCTCTTACAAATGCAGGACTCAATTATATAACAACCGGAGCGTCAACGGATAATACAACTGCACTTGTTTCAACACAGTCTGTTTCAGCTGGCGAAAGTGTTCCGAGAGGGACAGTTATAGAACTTATGTTTATAATCAAGGATCAGACCGGCTGATGAAGCTGGTCTGAAAAAAAGAATAGGCGGTGTTTTTTTAAAATGAGATTGTATGAATTGTTAAGCGGTATTGCAGAAACATCTGTTCCGGACAGAGAGATAACATTTATCACTGATAATTCCGGAAAAATAGTAAAGGACTGCATTTTTGTATGCGTCAGAGGCAGAAATTTTGACGGTCATACCGTTGCGGCGGAAGCTCTTGAAAAAGGAGCATATATAGTTGTGGCTGACCATGATTTAGGACTTGAAAATCAGATAATAACTGATGATACAAGAGAGTTTTACGGAAAACTCTGTGCGGCATGGTTTGACCACCCTGAAAGGAAAATGACATTTATAGGCGTTACCGGTACAAACGGCAAGACTACAATGACAAATGTAATAAAGCATATCCTTACAAAAAACGGTCATAAAGTCGGACTTGTGGGAACTATCCAGAATGAAATAGGCGATACAGTATACCATACTGACAATACCACACCTATGGCATTTGAACTTATGGAGCTTTTCAGCAGAATGGCAGAGGAAAAATGCGATACTGTTGTAATGGAGGTTTCATCATTCGGACTTGCACAGAAAAGAATAGGCACAGTTCATTTCAGAACCGCAGTATTTACTAATCTTACACAGGACCATCTTGATTATCATAAGGATATGGAAGATTATTTCAATGCAAAGAAAATGCTTTTTGACATATGCGACTATGCAGTGTGCAATATAGATGATGAATACGGAGTAAGGCTTTTCAACAGCATAAAATGCAGAAAATCCTCATACAGCGTAAAAGGTAAGGCAGATGTATATGCAGATGTTGTAAAGCTCAGACCTGATGAAACAAGTTTCTGGTACTGCCGTGGAGGCAAATCATATAATATTACAATGAAAATGACAGGACTTTTCAACGTTGCAAATGTAACAGGAGCTGTTGCAGTATGCGAGGATTTGGGGATTCCTACAGATGATATAATAAATGCAGTTTCAGAATATAAAGGAGTAAAGGGCAGATGCGAGATAATCCCTACAGGCAGGGATTTTTCAGTTATATGCGATTATGCACATACTCCTGATGCGATAGAAAATATACTCAGAAGCGTTAAGGAATATACAGAGGGAAGACTTGTATGCCTTTTCGGCTGCGGAGGAAACAGGGACAGTGCAAAGCGTCCGCTTATGGCAGCCGCTGCCGCAAAATATGCTGATAAACTTATAGTAACATCTGATAATCCGAGAAATGAAGACCCTGATGCGATAATTTCAGATATACTTGCAGGACTCAGTGAAAGTTCAGTTCCTTATGATGTTATAACAGACAGACGTGAAGCAATATATCATAGTCTTAAAACAGCTCAGAAAGGCGATGTTATAGTTCTTGCAGGAAAAGGACATGAGGATTATCAGATACTTGCCGGCAATGTTCATATTCATTTTGATGAACGTGAAGTAGTTGCAGAAGAACTTAAAAAACTTTGATATACGGCAGACTGTAATCTATTGAAAATACAGGATTCTGTAGGGGCGACCATTGGTCGCCCGCCGGATTATGGTTAAAC
>DJFA01000081.1:13393-18410 GCA_002431975.1 Ruminococcus sp. UBA5884 | reverse complement strand
CCAATGGTCGCCCCTACAAAACAGATTTTCATATTATTCAATCCGAATTTCAGATGAACGGATTACAGAAAATAATTAAGATTTCAGGCGGTAGCTTGCCGCTTTGATTAGGAGAATTTATATGGAAAAAATGATGCTTTCCGAGATAGCAGAAGCTCTCGGCACAACAATCAAAAAAGAAGCTGAAATAACTTCAGTTTCAACCGATACAAGGGATATAAAGAAAGGCAGCGTATTTGTTGCAATAAAAGGTGACAGATTTGACGGTCATGATTTTGCGGCAAAAGCTGTTGAAAATGGTGCAGAGGCTGTTATTTCAGAAAGACAGATAAAGGACGTTGACTGTATCATAACTGAAAATACCAGAAAAGCATATCTTGAACTTGCAGGATATTACAGAAACAAATTCAGTCCGATACTTGTCGGAGTTACAGGAAGCGTCGGAAAAACTACCACAAAGGAAATGATATCGCTTGTACTGTCTGAAAAGTACAATACTCTTAAAACATCAGGAAATCTCAATAATGAGATAGGTCTGCCGAAAACTCTTTTCAATCTCACATCAGAACATCAGGCAGCAGTCATAGAAATGGGAATGTCTGATTTCGGAGAGATAGAAAGACTTTCAAGGACTGCACGTCCGACTATCGGAGTCATAACTAATATAGGCTTTTCGCATATAGAAAACCTCCATTCACAGCAGGGAATCTTACAGGCAAAGCTTGAAATATTAAGAGGTATGGACGGTTCAGCACCTTTGATTGTAAATGCAGATGATGTTTCACTTTATCCGCTTACATATCAGCTTGGAAGGGAAGTACTTTCATACGGCATAAAAAATCCTGATTCTGATTTCAGAGCCGTTGATATAAGAGAAGAAGATGACAGAGTATACTTCACAGTTCAGTACAGAGAGGGAAGTAAGGAAATAATGCTCCCATGCATAGGCAGACATAATATAATGAATGCACTTGCTTCATTCTGTATTGGAATAAAATGTGGTCTTACACCTGATGAAACAGCCTCTGCACTCAGCAGATACAAGGCCTGCGGATTAAGACAGAATATAGTTAAAAAGGGTCAGCAGACAGTTATTATTGACTGCTATAACGCAAGTCCGGATTCAATGAAAGCCTCACTTTCAGTTCTTTCACAGCTTAAAAATCCAAGAAAAACAGCTGTACTCGGAAGTATGCTGGAGCTTGGAAGTATGTCAAAAATGCTTCATGAAAAAGTTGCAGAATTTGCATATGAAACAAAGCCGGATAAAATTTTCTGCTATGGCGATGAATGCAGATTTACCGCTGAAAGAGCAGCAATGCTTGGTCTTGATGCTGAATATATCAATGATAAAAAACAGCTTGCAGAAGCACTTAAAAATTATCTTCAGCCTGATGATGCAGTTCTTTTCAAGGGCAGCAGAGGAATGAAGCTTGAAGAAGTCATAGATATGGTATACGGCAGTCAGGAGGCGTAATTAATGACATTATGGTTAAGGATAGCAGTGCCTTTGCTGGCATTTGCGATATCAGCGATATTCGGGAGATGGCTTGTGCCGTTCATGCATAAAATAAGTTTCGGCCAGCCTATCAAGACGGTAAACGGCCCTTCATGGCACGCAAACAAACAGGGGACTCCTATAATGGGCGGACTTATGTTCATGCTCGGAGCAATAGTTTCATGTCTGCTCGGATATACTGTATACAGGGGAACAACTCTTGATGTAACAGCGGCTGAAACATCACAGAATTCGTGGAGGCTTGCAATATGCATACTTTATTCGCTGTCATTCAGTGCAATAGGCTTTGCAGATGACTATACAAAGGCAGTAAAAAAACAGAATCTCGGACTTACCGCAAAGCAGAAAATGCTTTTTCAGGCGATATTTTCGGCATTGTTTCTGTTTGGAATGCATATGACAGGAGATAAATCCACAACAATAAATTTTATATTCGCTGAAGTTGATTTTGGCATATTATACTATCCGATAATGATACTTTTCATGATATACCTTACCAACGCAGTAAATCTCACAGACGGAGTAGACGGTTTATGCGGTTCTGTAACGGTTGTATCAATGCTTGCATTTACAATGTGTGCCTCATTTATGGGAATGGCTGAAATATCTCTTTATTCAATAGCAATAGCAGGAGGCTGTCTTGGATTTCTCTGCTGGAATCTCCACCCTGCAAAATGCTTTATGGGAGATACAGGTTCAATGTTCCTCGGAGCAGCATTTGTGGCAGTAGGAATGGCAATGCATCAGCATCTGCTTATGGTCATAATCGGAATAGTATATGTATGTGAAGCATTGTCAGTGGTTATACAGGTAACATATTTCAAGATAACAGCAAGAATCCACTATAAAAAGACCGGTGAAAAGGGAAAAGGCAAGAGAATTTTCAAAATGTCCCCGATACATCACCACTTTGAAATGAGCGGTTTCAGCGAATATAAAATAGTAATAAGCTTTTCGGCAGTTGGAGCAATAGCCGGAATACTCGCAACCATGGCGTTAAAGAGCGTTCTTTGATAAGGAGGAGCGAATTTGACTGAAAGCAGAATAAAAAATCTTTTCAGTGTGGAACGCAGAGCAAAAAGAAAAAACAAACTCGGAAGTATAGACCTTACATTCTTTTTTCTTGTAATGACTCTGCTTGTAATAGGCATAGTAATGATGTTTTCAGCCAGCTATGCATGGGCGGTAAGCAAGAATCTTCCTGGAACTTACTATGCGATAAAACAGATGCAGTCGGCGGCAATAGGCGTTGTTGCAATGATAATTCTTACATTCTGGGATTATCACTGGTTTCAGAACAAGATATTTGCATACGGACTATATATTGTGTCGCTGATACTTCTGTGTCTTGTATTTCTGTTTGAGCCTTCAAACGGAGCACAGAGATGGATATGGATAGGAAATTTCAGTTTCCAGCCGTCAGAGATAATGAAATTTGCAGTAACAATACTTTTTGCATATCTGATATCAATTCATTATGACAGAATGGGAACATTCAGATACGGAATACTGCCGTATCTTGCACTTCTTGGAATAGTGGCAGTTCTTATGCTCAAACAGCCTCATCTTTCAGGAACACTTCTTATCTGTACGATAGGACTTACACTGATATTTGTAGGCGGAGCAAAAATAAAGCATTTTGCGGCAATGATAGGTGCAGGAGCAGCCGCAATAGCCGGATTTGTCGTATTCAAGACGGTAACCGGAGAGCTGAATTATTTTTCAGTAAGATTTCAGTCATGGCTTGACCCGTTTGCAGATGTAAATGACAAGACATGGCAGACCTGTCAGTCGCTTATAGCGATAGGTTCAGGAGGAATGTTCGGACTCGGACTCGGTGAATCAAGACAGAAATATCTCTATCTTCCTGAAACAAAAAATGACTTTGTATTTGCAATAGTATGCGAGGAACTTGGATTTGTCGGAGCAATAACAGTAATACTTCTGTTTGCAATGCTTGTATTCAGGGGACTTTATATAGCATCAAAAGCACCTGACAAATTCGGTATGCTTGTAGCAATAGGACTTACTGTTCAGGTGGGGATACAGGCACTCCTCAATATAGCCGTAGTAAGCAATTTTATTCCTAATACAGGAATAAGCCTTCCGTTTTTCAGCTATGGAGGAACATCACTTGTAATGCTTCTGGCACAGATGGGAATAGTCCTTAATATATCAAGGCATTCTGTAATAGAAAAATGATTGGAGAATTTTCAGTATGAGAGTACTTATAGCCGGAGGAGGCACTGGCGGTCATATCAATCCCGCACTTGCAATAGCTTCAATAATAAAGGAACATGAACCGGATTCACAGTTTCTGTTTGCAGGAACACCATTCGGAATGGAAGCAAGGCTTGTACCGCAGGAGGGATATGACTTTGCACCGATAAAAGTAAAGGGTTTCCAGAGAAAACTGACTCTTAAAAATATAGGAAGAAATATAAAGGCAGCTGCATATCTCACAACTGCCGGAACAAGAGCCAGACATATAATCAGCGATTTCAGACCTGATATAGCAATAGGAACAGGAGGCTATGTAAGCGGCCCTGTTATACAGAAAGCGGCTGAAATGGGAATACCCTCAGCGATACATGAACAGAATGCATATCCGGGAGTAACAAACAAGATACTTGCAAAAAAGGTAAACAAGGTTATGCTTACCGTTGAGGACGCACTGAAATATTTCAGTGAAGGCATTGACTATACGGTTACAGGTCTGCCTGTCAGAGCCGGTATGCTCAGCAAATCAAAAGCTGAAGCAAGGAAAGAACTCGGATTTGATGACAGTATGTGTATACTTTCATTCGGCGGAAGCCTCGGAGCAGGCTGTATAAATGAAACAATGCAGCAGCTTATAAAATGGCATACATCAAATGGTCTTAAAATCAATCATATACATGGATACGGAGGAATGGGAAAGGAAACATTCCCGAAATTCCTTGCTGAAAATAAAATTCCGGCAAAAAGCAGCAGACTCAGGGTAACAGAATATATAAATGATATGGATACCTGTCTTGCGGCGGCAGATATAGTAATATGCCGTTCAGGAGCATCAACTCTTGCAGAACTTGAGGCTGTCGGCAGAGGTTCAATACTTATACCGTCACCGGTAGTTGCAGGAAATCATCAGTTTCATAATGCAAATGTACTCGGAAAAGGCGGTGCAGCTGTGGTTATTGAACAGAAAGATGTCACATCTGAAAAGATAATTGAAAAGATAAAATATTTCTATGAAAATCAGGACGAGCTTAAAAAAATGTCATTGAATGCTAAAAAGCTGTATATAAGCGATACCCCTGAAAGAATATGGGGTGTTATCAAGAGTCTTTAAAAATAATGGGATTTTCCTTAATCCTGTAGGGGCGAACTGTGTTCGCCCGCTCGGTTTACAGTATGTCCCAACGGGCGAACACAGTTCGCCCCTACACAGGTTAATTAAAATTGGTTTGATGATTAAAAACAATGGATTTTCCTTAATTCTGTAGGGGCGACCATTGG
>DJFA01000081.1:0-13316 GCA_002431975.1 Ruminococcus sp. UBA5884 | reverse complement strand
TTCGATATTTGTTTTCTGTATGGAAAATCATTGGTCAATCAATAAACCATAACGGGCGAACACAGTTCGCCCCTACACAGGATAATTAACGTTGGTTTGATGATTAAAAATAATGGAATTTCTTTTAATCCGTTTGGTTTACAGCATGCCCAAACGGGCGACCAATGGTCGCCCCTACACAGACAATCCATCGAATTGGCGTTAATTAAAATTGCAGGCATAAGCTTGCTGCAAATTTTCACATAAAATGCTCTGAAGCATAAAATATCATTATAAATGATATGCAAAAGGGCGGTGTCAATATGCAGAAGCTTATAATAAAGGGAGGCAGAAAACTCAGCGGAGAAACAGACCTTCAGGGAGCTAAAAACAGTTCTTTGCCGATACTTGCGGCTGCGGTGCTTGCAGACGGAGTTTCAGTTATAAAAAACTGTCCGGTGCTGAGTGATATATATTCAGCCTGCCGTATACTGACATATCTCGGCTGTCAGTGCGATTTCAGGGATAATACCGTTTCTGTTCAGAGTACGGAATACAGCAGCTGCATAATATCTGATGAGCTTATGCGTGAAATGCGTTCATCAGTGATATTTTTAGGAGCGGTACTCGGGCGTTTCGGTGAATGCAGACTTTCATTTCCCGGCGGCTGTGAGCTGGGGCCAAGACCAATAGATATGCATCTTGCAGCACTCAGAAAAATGGGCGTGACAATCTGCGAAAAATATGGTATGATTGAATGCAGAGCAGAAAAAGGTCTTAAAGGAGCAAAAATAACTCTCCAGTTTCCGTCAGTCGGAGCTACTGAAAATATAATGCTTGCAGGAGTTCTTGCAGACGGTGAAACAGAAATACGCAATGCAGGCAGAGAACCTGAAATTGCTGACCTTGCACAGTATCTCAACAAATGCGGTGCAAAAATAAAAGGTGCAGGAGAAAGCACTGTTTTCATTGAAGGAGTGAAATCCTTAAAAGGCTGTGAATATGAAGTAATGCCCGACAGAATTGCAGCCGCAACATATATCGGTGCAGCCGCTGCAACAGGCGGAGAAATCAAAATCAATAAAATAAGATACTGCGATGTGGATTCATTCACAAATCTTTTTGAACAGATGGGCTGCCGGATATATTCATACAAGGATATGATGTATATAAAAGCTCCGCCTGTTATAAATGCAGTAAGATATATAAGAACAATGCCGTATCCGGGATTTCCGACAGATGCACAGGCAATACTTATGGCTGTGCTTTGCAAATCAGAAGGAACAAGTATATTTGAGGAAAATATATTTGAAAGCCGGTATAAACACGTTGACGGTCTGCTGAGAATGGGTGCTGATATAAAAGTATCAGGAAAAACAGCAGTCGTTGAAGGAAGAAAAAAACTTTATGGAGCAAAAGTCACAGCTACGGATTTAAGAGGCGGTGCGGCTCTTGCAGTAGCGGGACTTTCAGCAGAAGGAACTACTGAAATAAGCGATATAAAACATATTGACAGAGGATATGAGTCAATAGAGAATGTACTGTCTGCTCTTGGAGCGGAAATAAAAAGAACCGGCTGAGTTTTGAGGTGCAGAAAAAATGAAAGATGTTGTAAAGACAGATATAAACAGAACAAGAAACAGCAAA
This sequence comes from Ruminococcus sp. UBA5884, assembly GCA_002431975.1. Taxonomy (GTDB): domain Bacteria; phylum Bacillota; class Clostridia; order Oscillospirales; family Ruminococcaceae; genus UBA5884. The sequence continues at coordinate 11,690 of DJFA01000081.1, read as the reverse complement.
CGAAACAGAAGAAGACAGCGGAATAATTCAGTATATTATCTGCTTGTGATACTGCTTGTTATCGGCGTTGGAGTGACGCTTTCAACAACTTTGCTGTTCAATATTTCTGATATAAAGGTGGTAGGGCAGTCACAGTACAGGGAAGACCAGATAAAAGAAGCCTGCGGAGTAAAAGTCGGGGATAATCTTGTGAAAACAGATGTAAATCTTGTGCGTGACAATATAATAAGCAGCCTTATGTATATTGATGAGGCAAGAGTTAAAAAACAGTTTCCTGATAATCTGATAATAGAAGTAAAGCCAAGTATTCCGACTGCTATGATAGAATACAATGGAACATATCTGCTTATAAGCGAAAACGGAAAAATCCTTGAAAAGTTTTCAGAACCATCAGGAAAAGTTCCTGTAATAAAAGGATATTCACCGGAAACAGATATAATTACTACAACTATATACAGTGCAGATGAACAGAAGGATAAAATACTTAAAAATATATGTCAGCTGATAACAGACCAGAACCTTTACAGCATGATAGATTTTGATATAAGCGATATATATGCAATATCAGCAAATTATCAGAACCGTATATCAATAAGACTCGGAAATTCATCAGAACTTGACTATAAACTCAATTATGCAATGCAGATACTCACAGAACAGCTCCCTTCAAATAAGGACGGATACCTTATATTCAGGGCAAATAATCAGTATCAGTATGTTTCACAGGCTGATATGGATAAACATATCGAGGAAATAGCGGAAGCCTCCGGAATAACTCTCCAGACAGAAGCAGAAATCCCCGCCGCAACCGGAATTATAACAGAGGAAAATACTATAACAGAATAAAATAAATGATTATGGATAAAATATTTGCATTTAATACTATTATGTCGGTGAATGCTTAAAAAATTGCAGTTTTTTTATTATATAGGCTTGAAATTAAATCAGATGTATGATAATATATTATTATGTATTTCAGAGATATCAATCTATAAGAGGATTAATATAAATTTAGGAGGAGTTTAAATGACAGGCTTTGTTTTTGAAAATGATGCGTTTGACCCAGAGGTAAATATCAAAGTCATCGGTGTAGGTGGCGGCGGCGGAAACGCTCTTAATTGTATGGTAGAATCGTCAGATGTAAATGACATTGAATACATAAGCATAAATACTGATGCAATGGCTTTGAGAAATTCAAAGGCTTCATCAAAAATACAGATAGGTGCAAAGCTTACAAAGGGCAGAGGAGCAGGAAACCGGCCGGAAGTCGGTGAACGCTCAGCCGAGGAAAATAAAGATGAAATAGCAACAGCTATAAAAGATGCCGATATGATATTCATAACCGCAGGTATGGGCGGCGGTACAGGTACAGGTGCTGCTCCGGTTGTCGCTCAGGTAGCAAAGGAAATGGATATCCTTACAGTTGCAGTAGTAACAAAGCCTTTCCTCTTTGAAAGAGAAGCCAAGATGAAACAGGCTGAAAAAGGTATTGAAGAACTTAAAAAATATGTTGATTCACTGATAGTTATACCTAATGAAAAACTGCTTGTCGGACTCGATAAGCCTCTTACAATGAGAGAATCTTTCGCTCTTGCAGACGGTATCCTCAAAACAGGAGTAAAAAGCATTGCAGACCTGATTGTTGAAGAAGGATTTATAAACCTTGACTTTGCAGATGTAAGCACAATAATGAGAGGTGCAGGCTATGCACATATGGCTATAGGTCACGGTGCAGGCAAGGATAAGGCTACAGAAGCCGCAAAGGCAGTTATTTCAAGTCCTCTGCTTGAAACATCAATCGCAGGTGCAACACGTCTGCTTATCAATATCACAATGTCAGAAGATGTGCTTTCATCTGATGTTGATACAGCTACAAAGATGATAACAGATTCAGCTGCCCCTGATGTTGAATGTATCTTCGGTACAGCATTCAAGGAAGATATGCAGGACGAAATGATAATAACAGTTATAGCTGCCGGATTCGGAGGAACTGACAGTATAGTCAAGGTAGACAACGGAAAACTCGTTGACATATTCGTTGACGGCAAGGACAGACAGCAGCAGAAACAGACAAAGGTTGACCCGAGAAATGTTCCGCCTGTTCCTGTAATGAAAAGACCTGAACCTGTAGTTCAGCAGCAGCCTGAACCAGAACCTCAGCCACAGCCGGTTCCGGTAAGGGAAGAACCTAAGGCAGCTGTTTCACAGCCTCAGCCTTCAAGAAGGCCAGGTTCAGACCCCGACCTTGATGAGATTTTCAGAATACTTGACAATAACAGATAACTTTGATAGAGCAGGCTGTTTTTTACAGTCTGCTTTTTTTATTTGCGTTATTTAATGCAAATTCGATGGATTATTTCTGTAGGGGCGACCATCGGTCGCCCGCCTGAAATTAACGCAAATTCGATGAATGTTATTTGTAGGGGCGAACTGTGTTCGCCCGCTCGGTTTACAGTATGCCCCTACAAATAATAACCATCAAAATGGCGTTAAATAATGAAATTTTAATATGTGTTAATTTTTTTTAAAAAACTATTGACAATATATATATATATATGATATACTAATTATGTAAATAAGTGAAAAACATATTAAAATCAAATTATGCAAACAAAACGAATATCAGTTAATCAGGAGGCAATTATATATGAAAAGTAAACTTATAATAATTTCAGTTCTTGCTGTATGTATATGTTCAGGCGGTTTTCTGACAGCCGGAATGATGAAGGACAGTGAACCGGTAAACGCTGATAATATCGAATCAGAAGCAGTTGTTACATCAGCTGAAATTCAGAAAGATAATATCAAATCAGCTGTTACAACTGCTGAAATTCAGAAAAATGAAGATATAAGCATCAAAACAATTGACAAAACATATGTACTTGACCATATGCTTAATTCAATTGATTATTTTGATACTGCTGACGGAGAATTTGTAACAAATCTTTTTGAAACTGCTCAGGAAACAGATGTTATTTTTTCTGTAAATGTTTCTGACAGCAATAATTTTGCATACGAAAAATGTACAAGCGATGAAATTTCAACAGAAACATTCTTTGCTGACGGAGTAATAAATGATTATGATAATATAAATAAAATTCATTCCGCTTCATCAGCCGGAATAAGCAACAGCCTTAGTATGCCGGCATCTGCCCGCATCAGCAAGAATGAAGCAGGGGAAAATGTTTACTATTACCGTGATAATAAAATGAACCTCGGCTGTACTTCACAGTGTCTTATGTCACAGGAACTTACATTCGGCTGCCTTGCTGATGAATCACTCTGGGAAATCTCAGGAGAAGAAAAATATCTCGGATATGACTGCATTGTTATAGATGGTACAGCCGCTGAAAACTATGGAAACAAGCTTGGAATGGAAAAATTCAAATTCCTTGTTGAGAAAAATACAGGAATAGTAATGAACTTTGAAGGCTATGATTCAGAAGGCAATATTGCGATATACAGTACCGTTAAAAATATTTCAATTGATGATGAAATGAGTTTTTCAAAATCACAGCTTGAAGCAAAATTCAACAGTGACGAATATGCAGAATATTAATTTAACACAAATTCATTTTATAGGGGCGACCATTGGTCGCCTCTTTTGTTTTTACCGGAAATTCAGGCAGACGACCCGTTAAGGTAAAATTTCTGATAAGTATTTTTAAAATTTATTGTATTGAGGTGATTTTTTTGTTATAATAATTTTAGCATTAAAAAATGGCGGGGCTTTTAACTGCTAAAATAAAATTATAAAAAGTTATAATATTGCTGTTGACTTTTATAAAATAAAGGAACTTACAAAAATGATTAAAACACTCAAAGTAATGCTCTGTCCTGACAACAAGCAAAGAACTAAACTGTTTGAATGTGCAGGAACAGCAAGGTTTGCATATAACTGGGCATTAAATTATCAGCAGATGAATTATGATATAGGTAATGACTTTTTATCTGATTGCGATTTACGGAAAACATTTACCAAATTAAAGCAAAAAGACAAATTTAAATGGATAAATGATTATAGCAATAACATTACGAAACAAGCTATAAAAGATGCCTGTAATTCATATAAAAACTTTTTTAAAGGACTTACGAAATATCCTAAATTTAAAAGTAAAAGAAAATCCAAACCAAGTTTTTATGCAGATACTTGTAAAATTCAATTTACAGATACACACATTAAACTTGAAAAAATAGCTGACAGCACAAGAAAAAACCGTGCAAAAGCTAATTGGATAAGACTTGCAGAACATAGCAGAATACCTTTGAATTGTAAGTATTATAATCCACGGGTAACATTTGATGGTTTGAACTGGTGGATTTCAGTAGGAATAGAATGTTCAGCAAATTCAGAAAAGCCATTAAATGATGGAATAGGCATTGATATAGGTATAAAAGACCTTGCAGTATGTTCAGATAAAAATACCTATAAAAATATTAATAAGACCGAAAAAGTCAGAAAACTAAAGAAGAAAAAGCGTAGGTTACAGCGTAAAATATCAAGAAAATATAATAAAAACAGAAAGGGGGTACGTTACTGTAAAACTAAAAATATCTTAAAAAGCGAAGAACAGCTTTTGAAGATAAATCATCGATTAACGAATATTCGTCATAACTATTTACATCATGTAACATCTGAAATTATAAGCCGAAAACCAAAGTTTATAGTTTTGGAAGATTTGAATGTAAAGGCAATGATGAAGAATAAACACTTAGCCGGAGCTATACAGGAACAATGCTTTTATGAATTTTACAGACAGATACAGTATAGATGTAATTGGAATAATATTAAGTTTATAACAGCAGACAGATATTATCCGTCAAGTAAGATGTGTTCCTGTTGCGGCAATATCAAAAAAGATTTGAAACTGAAAGACAGAACATATATTTGTGCTGAATGTGGTAACATAACAGACAGAGATTATCAGGCAAGTGTGAATTTAAAGAGATACAAAGAATTGACGGCATAGCTCGTTAATATGTACCGATACGTTAGTCGGGAGCTCAAGCCTTTGGAGTGTTGTACCAAACGAAAGTAGCTGAGGCAAAATCGGACACGTTGAAAAAGGAATGAAACATAAAAGTTATGATATTTATAGTTTTTTATTTAGTTGTTATAACTTTTTATAAGTTTTCAGTAACGGTGCTGATTTATTATGATAAAATATTATAAAACTGTTGACAATAAAGTCATTGAAATAGAAAAAGCTGAAACAGGCTGCTGGATAAGCGTTATATCTCCAAGCGAGGAAGAAGTTGAATATCTTGTTGAAACATACGGCTTTGACAGAGGATTTGTGAAATCAGCACTTGATGAGGAGGAAAGCTCACGAGTTGAAATAGAAGAAGAACAGACTCTTATTATAGTTGACTATGCAATATCACAGAAAGAGGAAGCAGGCGATGCGATAATATACAGCACAATGCCTCTCAGTATAATAGTAACTAAAAACTATGTGGTTACAGTAAGCCTTATGGATAATGTAATACTGCATGAAATGGCAAACGGTACTGTTAAAAATGTTCAGACATCTCTTAAAACAAGATTTATACTGCTGATACTTTTGAGAATTGCCGCAAAATTTCTGCTTTTTCTTAAAGCAATAGACAAGATGTCATCACAGAGTGAAAAGAAACTCAGCAAATCCCTGAAAAACAAGGAGCTTTTACAGCTGCTTGCCCTTGAAAAATCACTTGTATATTTTTCAACATCTCTTAAATCAAATGAGGTTACACTTGAAAAAATACTCAGAGGACGAGTTATAAAGCTCTATGAAGATGACCAGGATTTGCTTGAAGATGTTCTTATTGAGATAAAACAGGCTATAGAAATGGCAAATATATATTCAAACGTACTTTCAGGAACTATGGATACATTTGCATCAGTTATTTCAAATAATCTTAATATAGTAATGAAAACACTTACAATGATAACAATTATAATGGAAATACCTACAATAATATTCAGCTATTACGGAATGAATGTCACAGGACTCCCATATCCTGTATCATGGTTTCCGGTAGTGATTTCACTTATAGCAATGTCAATAGGTCTTATTATAATAAGAGATAAGGACAGATAGTTCATTATTTGTATAAATTGCAGTAAATTTACAATGAAAAGTTGTAGATTAATATTGTTGATAAATAGATGTGATATGTGCTATACTTATAAAGTGGCATTAAAATATAAAAAATAGTTGATATAATTCAGTAAAAATGCTATAATTAAATTAATATAACGCAAATTCGATGATTGTTATTTGTAGGGGCGAACTTTGTTCACCCGATAGGTTTACAGTAACCCAAAAACGGGCGACCAATGGTCGCCCCTACATAATAAACGAAAAATTCCTTGTTTTTAATCATAAGATTTTGTTGTCGGATTGGCGTTAATATACAGGTCTGACCGCATACAGACTGACAAATTGTATTTATATGCGGAGAATGGAGTTTTTTAAAATGGCAGCAGTAGGTAATTTAAGGCTTACAAAAAGATTTGAAGAAGGCTTTAACAAGGATGATGTACTTCAGTATATTGATGCTCTGAAAGATGAAATCAAGGAACTTAAAACAAAAATTGAGGAATCAGAATCAAATGTTACAGTTGATACATCTGTTGTACATAAGCTTGAAAATGATATAAAAGCTCTCAAGGCTGATATTGAAGCAAAGGACGAACAGCTCTCACAGCAGAATGAACAGCTTCAGAAACAGGAAGAACTCCTTTCAGGCGAAAAATCTGTACGTGAAAAATTACAGAAACAGTTCGCAGAGGAAAAACAGCGTCTTGCTGCTGAACTTGCTCAGGCTTCATCTGAAAACAATGAATCCGAAACTCTTATAGAACAGATAAAAGTAAGAGATGAGGAGATAGAAAATCTTGTTGAAAAAATTAAAACTCTTGAAAATGAAATAGATGAAAAGGATAATACTATAATCCAGAAAGAAACAGATATATCAAAGCTCAATGACCAGATAAAGGAACTTAAGGAAAATTCAGATTCAGGAATGCCAAGTACTTTTGATATTCAGAATCTTTTTGTTGAAGCTCAGAATACTGCAAAGAAATATGCGGCAGACGCTAAAAAAGAAGCTGATAAAATTATTGATGAAGCCAATGAAAAAGCTGAAAAAATTATCAGCGAGGCCAATGAAGCGGCTGACAAGACTATCCGTGAAGCAGATGCAAGCGTTCAGGACAGAATAAATGAAATTAATGAAAAGGCTTCAGCAGTTGTAAAGATGACTGAATCACTTAAAAATATGCTTGATGAAAATATAAAGTCAATTTCTGACGATATGGAGAAAACTGCCGGATTTATCAGTCAGATGAATGATGATGTACAGAAGAAAATATCAGATGTAAAGGATAATATCAGCAATATCAGCTCAGCAGTTGCTGATGATGAAAAACTCCTTGAAGCCGCTGCACAGCTTAAAGAAAATATTCCTGACAGTAAACAGGAAACTGTTCAGCCTGAACCATCAGCAAAACAGACACAGCCTGAACCGGAAATAAAAACTGACCCTGAAGATGCAGTTGTGCTTGAGGATATCCAGCCATCAGCAAAACCTGTGGAAACTCCTAAACCTCATCCAGTACAGAATACAAAATTTTCAGCAGCTGACTGGGGTATTGACCTTGAAGCCCTCACAAAGGAAATAGAGGAAGAAGCAAGCAAGGAACAACCAATGGAAGAAGAATAAGGAAAAGTATATCATTATGAGTGAAATAAGAAAAATCAATACTGAAGAACTTAAAAGTATTGCCGGCGAGCTTAAAGCCGGAGATAAAATACTGCTTTCAGGCTGGGTGTATACTTCAAGAGATGCCGCACATAAACGTATAAAAGCTCTGATAGACAGCGGAGAAAAATTACCGTATGACCTTGAAAATGCAGTTATATACTATGCAGGCCCTACACCTGCACCGGAAGGCAGACCTATAGGCTCATGCGGCCCTACAACATCAGGACGCATGGATAAATTCGCTCCGGAATTTCTTGACCTCGGACTTGCCGCAATGATAGGCAAGGGCGAACGCAGTCAGAAAGTAAGAGATGCAATAGTCAGAAACAAGGCTCTTTACCTCTGTGCAGTCGGAGGAGCAGGTGCTCTGGCTGGAAAATGCATAAAAAGCTGTGAAGTAATAGCCTTTGAGGATTTGGGCTGTGAATCAGTTAAAAAACTTTATATCGAGGATTTTCCGCTTATAGTCGCAGATGATATATATGGCGGAGATATATTCAGCGAAGGCAGAAAAAAATACTGTACAGTATAATTTTATATTATGTAGGGGTGACCATTGGTCGCCCGTCCAATTTACAGCAGACCATAATGAAATTTTATGATTGAAAACAAGAAATTTTTCATATATTCTGTAGGGGCGAACTGTGTTCGCCCGCTCGAAATTCTGGTAAACTGGGCGGGCGAACACAGTTCGCCCCTACAGAATAAATCTGCACATCATTTAATCCTGATTTCAAATGAACAAATGTGCAGAAAATATTTATTGAGTTTGTGTGTTTATCATAATTTTCATTTCTGATGCTTTGAAATGCCGTTTTCACTTGTGCATATTGACAATAAATTGTTGAATTATATGGAGAAAGTGCCGTTTTGCAGGCTCAATTTGAAAAAATAGTATAAAAAAACTTGACAAATCTCTTTTTTTCATATATTATTATCAATATAACAAACATATCAGGCTTTTTGGTAAGTGAGGTATTATGCTTGATTTGAGTTTTAAGGAAGATACGTTTAAAAATATGACTGATGAGGAATTGGCTGCGATATCTTCCGATAACAGTACAGCAGTTTCAGAGCTTGTTTCACGTTATGCAAAACTTATATGGATAAAGGCAAATATTATGGCAAATTCAGCGTCAGATGCCGAAGACCTCGCTCAGGAGGGACTTCTGGGTCTTCTGAATGCAATATCAAAATTCGATTCAGAACGCAGCGTTAAATTTTCAACATTCGCTGAAGTATGCATAAGCAACAGAATGCGTACCATTCTTGACAGAAACCGCAATGTGCCGGTAGTTGAAACAGATGGTTCGGATATCGGTAATGAGGAGGCTGTGCTTCCTGATACTCCGGAAAGTATTTTTATCGAAAAAGAACATCTCAGTCAGCTTTATAATGAAATAATTTCTTTGCTTTCAGACCGTGAATGGAAAATTTTCACGCTTTTTTTGCAGGGTCTTTCATATAAGAATATAGCGGAAAAACTGAATATTTCTGAAAAATCAGTCGATAATGCCATCCAGAGAATAAGACGTAAGCTTAAATCAAGATGGAATAATGATATGTAGTACTGTGAAAGATATATGACCCGGTAGCTTAATTCAGAGCGTTGTTTTATCAAAGGTGTCGGTGCGAATCCGTCCGAGGTCCAAAATACTACAAGTGAGGTAAAAAAATAATGTACGAAGACAAGACATTAGTATGTAAGGAATGCGGAAATGAGTTCGTATTCACAGCCGGCGAACAGGAGTTCTATGCTGAAAAAGGTTTCGTAAATGAACCACAGAGATGCAAGGCTTGCCGTGATGCCAGAAAAAATTCAAATAAGTCAGAAAGAGAAATGTTTACTGCTACTTGTGCTGCCTGCGGCGGTGAAGCAAGAGTTCCTTTCAGACCAAGAGAAGACCGTCCTGTATACTGCAGTGACTGCTTTGCAAAGATGAAGGAAAACAACTAATCAGATTTACTTTTTTAATCTATAGTGAAACGCAGTCAGTATGCTGGTTGCGTTTCTTTTTCATAAAGGATAAACCGCTTTTTTCAGTCAATAATATGAAGTGTATGCTTCATATTCTATAAAGATGTAAAAAAAGGAGGACTTTTACAATGGCATATACTGTAACTAAAGATACTATTATCGGAGATATTCTCGATACAGATGCAGGAGCAGCTCCGTATTTCCTTGAAATCGGAATGCATTGCCTCGGCTGTCCGGCATCAAGAGGCGAATCAGTCGGCGAAGCGTGTGCAGTTCACGGAACAGATGCTGATGAACTCGTAAACAAGCTTAACGCTTACTTTGCATCAAAATAATAATTTTTATTATTCAGGGAACTTCGGTATTGCAGTTCCCTGAAATGTTTATATGGAGTTTGATTATGATACAACCGGATAAAAGACTTCTTGCCTGTGCGGAAATGGTGTCTGGCAGAGGTGTTGTATGCGATGTGGGAACTGACCATGCATACCTTCCCGCATATCTGATACAGACAGGAAAATGTACCAGTGCTATTGCCTCCGATATAGGAGAAAATCCTCTTAAATATGCAGAAAAAAATCTCCGCAGATGCAATATGCTTGACAGAGTAAAGCTTATACAGTCAGATGGTCTTGAAAATATACCTCATGAAAATATAAGCGATATAATCATTGCAGGAATGGGTGCGGAAACTATATGCTCAATTATCGGAAAAGCTGAATGGCTCGATGAAAGCATAAACCTTATACTCCAGCCTATGACAAAAGCTCCTTATCTTAGAAAATGGCTTTATAAGAATAAATTTGAAATAATAAGGGAAACAGCGGCGGAGGATAACAGATTCATATATACTGTCATGCAGGTGCGTTACAGCGGAGTTTCAGCCGATATTGACGAAATCAGGGAATATCTCGGCTGCCTTGACTTGCAGTCTGAAACCGCAAGACTCTATGCTTTAAGACAGGCTGAAAAACTCTTTAAAATTGCTGACGGTATGTACAGAGCCGGCAATTTTCTTAAATCAAGAGAATATTCCGGTCTTGGCGAAAAAATAAAATCCATGACAAGAATAAAAGGAGCGAGGTCAATGGTTACTGTAAATACAATCTATGAGATACTTGACAGGACTGCACCCTTTAAATATCAGGAAAAATGGGATAATTCAGGACTTCTGGTCGGTGACGGCGACAGCGAGGTAAACAGAATACTTATAGCTCTTGATATAACAAACAGTGTTGTTGATGAGGCTTGCAGAAAAGGTGCTGACCTTATAATCTCACATCATCCGGTTATATTCCACCCTCTTAAAAGAATAGATTTCAATAATCCTGTATGCAGACTGCTTCAGGAATTTAAATCCGCCATATGCATACATACACCGTTTGATGTGGCAAAAGGCGGAATAAACGATATAATTTATGATATGCTCAAAAAGCCGCTTATGCTTGAAGATGATGCGGAAACAATAGAACTTGTATCAGATGACGGCGTTACCGGATACGGAAAAATATGTTCTGCTATGCTTGATGATAATTTTGATGAAAAGGAAATTGCAGCAGTTTTAAAAGATGTATTTGGCTGTAAAGTAGTGAGATACTGCGAGGGAACACGCTATATAAGAAGAATAGCATTCTGTTCAGGTGCAGGAGGTTCATTCCTTGAAAAAGTCATTGCAATGAATGCGGATATGTATATAACAGGAGATGTAAAGCATGACCAGTGGATAACTGCCGGAAACAACGGACTTGCATTGTTTGATTGCGGTCATTATCATACTGAAAGAATAGCTCTTGATTATCTCAGAAGGGTTATTCAGGTAAATTGTCCTGATGTTATAGTTGAAATAGCAGAAAGCTGTACAGACCCTGTAAATTATGTATTTTAACGCCAATTCGATGGATTGTCTATGTAGGGGCGAACTGTCGCCTGCAATCTGTAAAATATCCGCCCATTTGAAAAA
>DJFA01000080.1:9313-10957 GCA_002431975.1 Ruminococcus sp. UBA5884 | reverse complement strand
GTTTACAGCATACCCCAACGGGCGACCGATGGTCGCCCCTACAGAATAAACAAAAAATTCATTGTTTTTATCTGATATCGAATTGATGTTAATTTTAAAACAGGGGTGAATTTCACCTCTGTTTTTATTTTAAACCTGTGACAATCTGAAGAATAATCAGTGCATCAGCAGAGGTGACCTGTCCGTCACCGTCAAGGTCTGCAAGATTTTTCTGTTCATCTGTCATAGTTGCTGAACCTGTTATCATTTGCAGAACATTAAGTGCGTCAGCGGAAGTTATTGAACCGTCACGGTCTGCATCACCTTTTTCAAATGGTCTTTCATCAAGTGCTTTAAAAGTAAATCTGTTATTGGTCGCATACTTTTCAGCGGCTGAATTTTTTTCTCCGTAAATTATGAAATCTTCAATTTTAGTCGAAGAGTAATGTTCATCTAAATAATATCCCACTGCCCATGAATCAATTTTTTTAACGGAAGCAGGAATTGCTATGTATTTCAATGATGTGCAATCTCTGAATGCCTCAGAACCAATTTCTGTAACTGAATCAGGAATTGTTACCAATGTTAAAGATGTACAGCCTCCGAATTGCAGACTGCATATTTTTGTAACAGATTTTCCGAGTGTTACTTTTGTCAATGAGGTACAGTTTTCAAATGCAGAACTACTGATATCTGTAACTGAATCAGGTATTCTTAATTCTTTCAATGATTTACAGCCGTAAAATGCCCATGCTTCAATGCCTTTTACAGAATCAGGAATTTTCAGTTCTTTAAGTGATTCACACTCCCAAAATGCACTGTTTCTTATATATTTGACGGAATCAGGAATTGTAACTCTGGTTAATGAGGTACATTCTCTGAATGCAGAGAGTTTAATTTCTGTAATGGAATCAGGTATTTTTATTTCTGTAAGTGATGTACAGCCTGCAAATGCTTTTATTCCAATCTCCTTGGCAGAATTGGATATTGAAGCTGATGCCAATGATGTACAGCAATAAAACGCATTGTCGCCTATATATGTAACGGAATCAGGAATTGTTACTGCGGTTAATGATTTGCAGTTATAAAATGCATTTTCATTAATGCGTGTAACGGAATCGGGAATTGTTACCTTTTTTAGCAGTGTGCAATTCTTGAATGCTCCGTTAGCAATGCATACAACAGAAAATCCTTTTATTTCAGACGGTATTTCCATTTCTGTTACACTCGTACTACAGCTTGTAATTGAAACTCCTGACGGCCCTATACTATAAATTAATCCGTTTCCGAGTACAAATTCTGAGGCACTTACTGAAACAGTATTAACCATATCCGGAACAATTATGTCAGCAGTTCCAAAAAGCATTGTAAATGCCAGTAATCCTGCAATTATCTTTTTCATATGTGATAAAAAATCCTTTCTTTTTGATATAACGCAAATTCGACAACAAAATTTTATGATTGAAAATAATCATAGAATTTGCATCAATTTTAATACAGCGGCAGATTTTTTTTAATCTGCCGCTGTTCTGATTATTTTCCGAGTATTACTGTAATATCATTTGATTCTGTCATATCGTCTGCCTTGATATAGTTTCCTGAAATATTTCTGCCGTTTAAGATTATTTCCTTTACGCCGCTTTCAGCACCGTCCGGATTTTCAAC
>DJFA01000080.1:1814-9168 GCA_002431975.1 Ruminococcus sp. UBA5884 | reverse complement strand
TCAATACAGCCTACCATTACAGTTGAAGCTGTTCCTGTAAGCCAGTGAACGTGTGAACGTCCTTCAAAATCAGAACGTTTTGATTCTGTGAACTGACCATGTGCATATGGTTCAATGCCTCTTATTTCAGCCTTGTCATTCATGCAGGCAGGAGAACTTTCAGTGAAATATTCAAATGCTCTGTTTCCGTGTCCGAGGAGTGATTCGGCAAGAATTGCCCAGCCCTGAGTCTGAGAGAATATACCGCCGTTTTCCTTTGTGTCAAGAGGATATATATGCATTAATGCTCCGTCAAACCAGTGGTCAGCATACGGAGGTTCAAGAAGTTTTACTCCGTATGGTGTATTGAGAAGCCTGTGAACGCTTTCCATTGAAATTTCAGCCTTTTCGCTGTCGGCAAAACCTGAAATTACGCCCCAGCTCTGCGGATTAAGCCACATATTGGCCTCAGGGTCTTTTTTAGCACCGACAATAACACCGTCCTCACGGATACCTCTTATCCATCTGTCATCGTCCCAGCATTCTGAAAGTGCATCATGAAGTTCAGACTGTACCTTGTCGATATATGCGATATAATCAGAATCATTTTTTTCCTGAGCCATTTTTCTGATTATTGTCATTGCATAATAGAGCTGGAAAGCAACAAATGTTGATTCACCCTTTGCACCAAGACGCAGACAGTCATTCCAGTCAGCGTGAAGTCCGGCAGGCATATTGTGGTTTCCAAGATGATTCATTGAAAAATCTATTGCTTTCTTGAGATGTTCATAAACTGTAGCTTCACCGCCGTTTGCATATACGATAACTTCTTCAAGAAATTCCTTGTTTCCTGTTTCGCCTATATACTTGACAATTGTAGGGAACAGCCACAGAGCATCATCTGCACGGTATGACGGGTGACCGGTAGCCTTTACATATGAAGCATCATCAGGAGTATCCTCATGTCCGGCATTATGATTGAATTTTACAAGCGGCAGACCTGCACCGTTGTTTACCTGTGCTGAAAGCATGAATCTTATCTTTTCAAGAGCCATATCAGGGTCAAGATGTATAATTCCCTGTATATCCTGAACTGTATCTCTGTAGCCATAGCCGTTTCTGAGTCCGCAGTATACAAATGAAGCAGCTCTTGACCATACAAATGTTATAAAGCACTGATATGCGTTCCATACGTTTATCATATTGTTAAATTCATTGCTTGGAGTATTTACCCTGAAGTTGTCAAGCTTTTCATGCCAGTAATGCTTGAGTTCGCCGATTTCAACATCAACTCTTTCTCTCTGCTGGTATCTTGCGATTATCTCATTGGCTTCCGCAGCATTTTTTCTGCCTAAAATGTATATAAGCTCCTTTGACTGACCGGCTTCAAGAGTTATATCAGACTGCAATGCACCACAGGCATTGAGGTTATAGTTTGTAACATTGTCACATTTTCCTCTTTCGACGGCTATCGGGTTTGAATATGTTCTGTATGAACCGATGAAGCTTGAAAGATTTCCGTTGTATGCGGTTACCTTTGCACCTGTCATTCCGAAGCAGCGTTCAAGATGGTTTGAACCTGTTTCATCTTTTTTGTCATTTTCAGTTATATGCTGAATAATCTTGTTTTCATCAAATTCAGTTCTGTTTGTAAAGAGTGAATACTGGAGATTTATCTGGTCCTGTTCATAGTTGTCTTCGTTTGTAAACTCAATAAATCCGAAAACTGAAAGATTTCTTGTCTTTGAATCATTATTCTTTATGATAATACGCCATACCTCATATGTTTCATTCATAGGAACATAATAAGATGTTTCAGTACTGATATTTTCATATTCAGAAGATATTACAGTATAGCCAGTGCCGTGACGGCATTCGCTTTTATACTTGTCAAGAGGCTTTGCAACAGGCTGCCATGAGGCTGACCAGTAATCACTGATATCATTATCCCTTATATATATGTAGCGTCCCGGCAGAGCCATGTCAGAATTGAAGCGGTATCTTGTTATTCTTCCGTTTGCACCGGATTTTACAAAGCTGTAGCCGCCTGCATTATTTGAGATAATAGCACCGTATTCCGGAGAACCGAGATAGTTCGCCCATGGAGCAGGCGTATCAGATTTTGTTATAACATATTCCTTGCGTGCAAGGTCAAAATGTCCGTACTGCATAAGTTTATAACTCCTTTTTTTCAATAGAATTTTATACAATTAATAATAACATTAATATTGGTATTTTTCAATAGTTTTTTTATTATGAATAGCAGCTTGCCGCATTTGTTGCAAATAAGCAGAAATTATTGATATTTTTCATTGATTTTGTTGACTGTTAATATATTAAATGTTATAATTAATGTCAGAAAAGCTTGACTTTTTATAAAAATCTATAATTTACGGAGGACTGAAATGGATATAAAATTTCATCTGCCTGATTTCGTAAAGCATTACAGACTTAATATGCTTATGGTTCAGGCTGTTAAAAATAAACCTGAATATTTCAGAGACGGCGTTTCAATAGCATCTGTATACGGCGAATTTCCGACATCTGTCTGGAACGGCGGACGCTCGATAGGCGGCGAATGCGAAACCGACTATATGAAAGAAGTTCTCAAACGCTTCAATAACAGAGGCATTCCTCTGAGATATACTTTTACAAATATGCTGCTCACTGAGGAACACCTTTCAGACCCGCACTGCAATTTATGTATGGAACTCGGAAACAACGGCATGAATGAAGTAATAGTTGTATCTCCTCTGCTTGAGGACTATATAAGAAAAAATTATCCGAAATATAAAATAACAAGCTCTACCTGCAAGCAGATTGAGGATATGGATATGCTCAATGCAGAACTCGAAAAGGATTATAATCTTGTCGTTCTCGACTATAACTGGAACAACAGATTCGATGAACTCGAAAAAATCAAGAGAAAAGACAAATGCGAACTCCTTATAAACGCTTGCTGTACCCCTCACTGTCAGAGAAGAAAAGCTCATTATGAACATATTGCAAGAGGTCATATAGAATATGACAAGTATAAAAAATCAAATGGCAGGGAAGGCACTATCCAGCAGCCTTTTGAATGTGAACAGATGTATCTTACAATATACGATATAAACAAGTATCCTACTCATATATCTCCGGACGATATCTATGAAAAATATGCTCCGATGGGATTCAGCAACTTCAAAATAGAAGGACGCTCCACAAATTCAATCAAAATGCTTGAAACATATATATACTATATGGTAAAGCCTGAATACAAGGATATCGCAAGACTTGACCTCCTTTTAAGACTTACCAAGGGTATGGATATCTGATAAAAGTGTGAAAATTATGTGATATTATCCCCGGAATATTGACACTTTTCCATATCTGTGGTATATTGTTATTGATGTCTGACTGATTACTTTTTTCAGAAAGAGGTAAAATATATATGATATGTTCAAGATGCAACAATGAATGTAAGGACGGAGAGAAATTCTGCCACATATGCGGAAATAAACTCATACACTCTTCAGCTGCTCCTGCCGCACCGGTTCAGCCGTCAGGCAGCGATGATACTACTCTGCTCGAAGATGTGAATTATGAAGGTGCTGACGAAACAACTCTGCTTGACGCACCTGACCTCAATACATACGGAAGCCCCGAAAAACAGACTGTTCAGCCGCAGCCTGTAAGCCCGAAAGCTCCGGCTACTTCATACAGGTATAACCCGAAACAGGAAAATTCAAAAAAAGAAAGAATTATTGTTGCTGCAATAATCGCTGTTGTTGCAGTCATAATAATTGCTGTACTCTGGCTCAACTGAATTTTTTACAGCGGTCAGGCTGTCATGGTCTGACCGTTTCACTGTATTATGGAAAATTTAAAAATACTGTACAAATATATAAAATTTTTGACAGATATGCAATACACGCCTTCCCTTTTCTGATACAATAAAATCAATGCAGCAGTATTTTTCTGAAATCTGTATAAAAATAATTCCCCCGATATTGACTTTTTGTCATAAATGTTATATAATTAAATAAAAATAATATCTGTATTGATATATTCAACAATTATTCTATATTTAATTTATCATAATTTACAAAATATATAATATGGTATTGACTTGCTGATAATCTTAAAATATAATTAAACTAAGGCTGATTGTACTTATACAGAATATAATATTCGGGAGGTTTTGAAATGTATTTCAGAAAAGCAGTTTCTGCCGCTGCAGCCGCTGTTATCTCAGCTTCCATGATGTGCGTGCCTTATGTCAGTGCCGCTCAGGAACTGAAAATTTCAGTGGATTCAATTACTGCACAGGCAGGTGAACAGTTTGAGGTAAATGTAAATCTTTCAGATGTTCCGGCTGCTGGTATCTCCGGAATAGAATTTGCTGTGAAATATGATTCTGCATTGATTACTGTCACAGATGTTGTCGAAGGCGAAGCTTCAAAAACCGGAGCTTCAGATGGTGAACTCGATAAGGAAGGGGATTTGGCTGATTCCTCCGTAAACGGCTCATATTCATGCCTTTCATACAACATAAACAAAAATAACTCCACTGTCGATATCATATGGCTGACTGGTCTTGACAGCAGTTATTACATCAAGAATGACGGCGTGCTCCTTACCATAAAAGGTACTGTAAACGAAAACGCTTCCGGCAAGGCTGAGCTTGAAGTAGTTCCGATATCACGCAGCAATATTGATGGTGACAACAATAGCATTTATGCTACTGTCGGTGATGATGCAGAGCTTTCTGTTCCGGAAATCCAGAACGGCGTTATCTCTATTTCACAAGATACAGAATCTGACCCTTCTGTCATAAAAGGCGATGTCAATACTGACGGAACGGTTGATGTAAGAGATGTTACCCTTATGAATCAGTTCATAGTACAGATATCCGACCTTTCGGATAAGGGTCTTTCCTGCGGTGATATAATTGCTGACGGCAAGGTTGACCTTAAAGACCTCGGTCAGCTCAAAAAATATCTCATAAAAATAGTGGATAAACTGTAATATAATCAAATTTTATGAAAAAGGAGAAGTTGCCGGTCGTTTACCGGTAATATGTGATATATCATGAAAACTAAAAAGATAATTTCATTTGCTTTGTCCCTCGGACTTCTTTCTTCAGTTGCTTTTGCAGCAGTTTCATCTGTAAGTGCTGCTGATTCTTCTTCAGCTGTTGACCTTGCTGTTGAAAGCGTTTCAGCTGTTGCCGGCGAACAGATTGCCATCAGCGTAAATGCAAATATTCCTGACCCTGGTATCACAGGCTGCGAATTTGCTCTTACATATGACCCGGCTGTTATCACAATCGATAGCATAAAGGAAGGCAATATCTCAGGCGGCACAGGTGCTTCCGATGCTGAACTCAAGGCAAACAGCGGTCTTGCTGATACTATGATTAGCGGCTCTGAATATTCATGCCTCGATTACTCAATTCTCAGCGACAAGGGCGTTGTTTCAGTTATGTGGGCTACAGGTCTTGAAGACCAGTCATACTGGCTCAAGGGCGAAGGCAATTTCATTACTATCATGGCTACTGTAAACAAAGATGCAAAGGGTTCTACTGAAATCGGAATCGATGCTATCAACCGTGCAGGCAGCTCAATCAAATTCGGTTACGTTGACTTCAGCACAGGTGCTGAAACTTCATATAAGGTAAATACTACTGCCGGAACTATCACTATCGGCGGCGAAACTACTGAAGCTACTGAAACTTCAAAGCCTGAAGAAACTACAAAACCAGATGTAACTACTGAAAATCCTGGCTCATCATCACTCGGCGAAGCTACTCTCAAGGGCGATGCTACCTGCGACGGTGCTGTTGACGTAAGAGATGTTACTCTCGTAAACCAGTATGCAGTTCAGCTTTCTGATATAACAGACCAGGGCAAGGCTAATGCTGATGTTATTACTGACGGCAAAATTGACCTTAAAGACCTCGGTCAGATAAAGAAATATATCATCAAGGTTATCACAGAATTCTAATTTCATATACCAATAAAAAGAAAGAACAGGTATATCTTTTGTAGATTGATTTATCCAAGAAAGGACAGATTCCAATGAAAAAAATACTTTCCGTTCTGGCTTCGCTTGCAGTAATCGCAGCCGGAAGTTCATCAATGGCTCTTACAGCCTCTGCTGATGCAGGCGTTGTTTTTGAAGTAAGTACTGTTTCAACTGTCGGTGAAGTCGCTGACGGCGTACTCGTTAATGACGAAACAGTAAGAGTTCCTGTAAATGTTACTCAGAATGTGGGACTTACTGCTTTTCTGCTTGAATTTACTCAGGCTGACGGAATTCAGATAACTACAACAGGACAACCGGGTCTTCCAAAGACTGCTACAGAGGGCAGTGTATTCAAAGGTATAGGTTCATTTTTATGGAATCTTGATTCACGTTGCCTTCTCTGGTCAGAAAGCAGCTGTTCGGATACAGATAACTGCGGTCTTGTTATAACTTTTGATGTAAATGTGCCTGCCGGAACTCCAGTCGGTACATATGAAATAGGTTTTGAAGAATCTACTGTTCAGGTAACAAATACTAATTTCGATTCATTGGAATTCTCTCTTGTACCAGGCGGTATTGAAGTCGGAGGTGACCCTTCACAGAATCCTCCTGCTCCTGTTGAAACAGAAGCTCCTCCTGTCGTTACTCAGGCTCCTGAAACAACAAAACTGCCATCAAAGGCTACTCAGCCTGCAAAGGATACAACAGCTGCTCCTGCAAAACAGACAGAAGCTGCCGCTGTTACAACCAGAAAATCAGGTGCTGCTCCGGCTGCTGATACTTCAGCCGCTCCGGCTTCATCAGGTGTTGCTGAAACAGCTTTGCAGACCAGTGCTGAAAATGCAGCTTTGACTACTACTGTTGAAGAAAATGCTGTTACTGGCGGTGCTTCTGATGTAAAATCAAGTGAATCTGCCGCTGCGGCTGGCGGTTCATCATCAAAAAATGATTCAAAATCTGATTCAAAAAAGAGTGATAATTCTTCTAAAAAATCATCTGCAAATAAAACATCTGATTCACCTTCAACAGGTGTAAAAGGCATAGCATTGCCGGCTGCTTTCCTTGCTGTTTCAACAGTAGGCGTTATTGCAGCTTCAAAAACCAAAAAGAAATAACTGAAATTTCTATATCAAAGACTCTCTGATTATTTTATCAGGGAGTCTTTTTATTTACAGTAAACTCTTGATAATATGTTAAAATTATGATATTATATATACTATGCAATATGATTAAGGATTTTAAAATAACGCAAATCCGATAATGAGATTTTATGATTGAAAATAAGGTATTTTCCAATCTGTAGGGGCGAACTGTGTTCGCCCGTTGAGGTTCGCTGTAAACTGACAGGCAAATTTTATAGGTTACT
>DJFA01000080.1:0-1617 GCA_002431975.1 Ruminococcus sp. UBA5884 | reverse complement strand
CTTTTAATCCCGATTTTGCTTGACTATATCATTTTTCAATTGGGCGGATATTTTACTTACTATAAACAGTTATGTTCTGTGGTAGGCAAAAACTTTTAATCCCGTCCTTACTTACTGATAACATTTTACAAATGGGCGGATATTTTACAGATTGCAGGCGGCAGCTTGCCGTGCGGATATTTTTCAGATTACAGGCGGCAGTTTGCCGCTCGCTCCTACAGAAACAATACATCAGATTTGCGTTGATTAAGATTGCAGGGCGGCGGATAGCTGCGATTCATAATGCATATAAAATTTTTTATGGAGGATTATATGATTAATGTTATTCTGATTGCAATTCTGCTTGCGTTTTCAGCTTTGTTTTCAAGCTGTGAAACCGCATTTGCAAGCATAAACAAAATCAGATTCAAAAGCTATGCTGCTCAGGGAAACAAAAGAGCTATACAGGCTCTTGCAATTTCTGACAAATTCGATGACGCTTTAACGGCTATACTTATCGGAAACAATATTGTAAATATTGCTTCAACTTCAATAAGTACAATGCTTTTCACACAGCTGCTCGGAAATAAAGGTGTGGGAATTGCAACCGCTGTAATGACGGTTCTGGTACTTACTTTCGGAGAAATTCTCCCGAAATCATATGCTACCCATAATTCAGAAAAACTTGCATTGTTTTTCGCTCCTATACTTACCGGTCTGATGTTTCTTTTCAAACCGCTTGTTATTATTTTCGGTCTGCTTAAAAAGGTTATGACAAAATTAAGCGGTCAGTCAGAGAAAAAACCAAGCGTTACTGAAGATGAACTTAAATATATTATTGATGAAATAGAGGAAGAAGGCGTTCTTGAAGAACAGGAAAGCGAACTTGTCCGTTCTGCACTTGAATTTGATGAAATTCCTGTCAATAATATCCTTATACCAAGAGTAAAAGTTGTTGCAGTTGAAATAAATACCCCTGTCGAGAAGATAAAAGAAATCTTTTTATCGGAATTTTATTCAAGACTCCCTGTATACGAAAAAAATATTGATAATATTATAGGCCTTATAACATACAAGGATTTTTTCAAAAATGTTGATGAGAAGAAAAACAATATATCTGATATAATTCAGGACGTTCTGCGTATATCTGATTTGAAGCTTATAAGCGAGGTTCTTAAAGAAATGCAGAGCAGTAAAACTCATATGGCTGTAGTTCTTGACCAGTATGGCGGTACTAAGGGAATTATAACCATGGAGGATATTATTGAGGAACTTGTCGGAGAAATATATGATGAAAATGATGAGGTTGTAACTACATTCCAGAAAATTTCAGATGATGTATATGAAGTTGATGGAAGCCTCAGCATAAATGATATGCTTGAACAGATGGGCATTGATGGCAATGCCATTGAAAGCTCCGCTAATACTGTCGGAGGCTGGATTATGGATATTACAGGACATATTCCAAAGGAAAATGAGGAGATTAAAAACGGTATCTTTAAAATAACAGTCATAAGTACTGATGAACAGACTGTAAATAAAGTCCGTATAGAAATAGTAAAAAAACGCAAATTCGACAATAAAATTTTATGATTCAAAATAAGGGATTTTTCTTATATTTTGTAGGGGCGACCATCG
>DJFA01000006.1 GCA_002431975.1 Ruminococcus sp. UBA5884 | reverse complement strand
TTGCATCCAAACCCCATGCACATGGTAAGGCACTGTTTGCCGCAGGTACAGCATTTTTTAAAACATTTGTCGAGATTGAAAGCAACACGGGGAAGATAACCGGAATCCTCAAGGATTGCGAAAAGAGGGAAAAAAATAGCCATAGGAGGAAGCATTACGGAAACTATCCATGCAAGAACACGGTATACGCCGTAAACAGTCATATCGCAAATCCATAAAGGAATATTGACTGAGGCAAGCATATTGAAAAAAGGTTCTTCAATACCGAAAAGGAACGACTGAATAACCGCAGACGGATAATTTGCACCCTGAATTGTAATCCAGAAAACAAGCATAAGAGCGAAAAACATAGTTATAAAACCGGTTTTTCTGCCGGTAAGAAACTTATCAATTTTTCTGTCACGGGCGGAATATCTGTCAGAATCATATGAAACAGTTTTATTGAATATATCCTCAGCAGTATGTACGATATCGGAAACAACATTGTCCCTGAACTGCTGAACGGATATATTTACTGATTCAAGATAGTCATAAGCCTCATTTATTTTCTGAATTATTTCCGGATTCTGAGAAATATTATGACCTGAAAATACATTTATTGATGATATAAGTGATACATCATTTTCAAGAAGCTTCATAGCAAGCCACCTTGAACAAAGCTGATTTTTACAGAATTTTTCGGCGGCGGGCTGAACAATACTCAGAGCGTGTTCAGTTTTATCATCATAAATCATTTTGAATGCTGAATGTGAAGATTTTTTTTCAAAAAGCTCATATATTTCAGACATAAGGCTGTCAAGACCATATTCAGAACGTGCAGCCGCTGGAATTACAGGGATTCCGAGAATTTCAGACAAAAGACTGAAATTTATTTCAATGCCTTTTTTTTCAGCTTCATCAATGAGATTTACACATAAAACAGCATT
Organism: Ruminococcus sp. UBA5884; assembly: GCA_002431975.1. GTDB lineage: Bacteria > Bacillota > Clostridia > Oscillospirales > Ruminococcaceae > UBA5884. Next base: position 9,896 of record DJFA01000006.1, on the reverse strand, counting down.
ATCAGTGATTTCAAGAGTCTGAAGTACAAGATTGAGATTTCTTTCAAGACAGGTTGCATCGCATACTATTACAACAGCATCAGGATTGCAGAAACATATAAAATCTCTTGCAGCCTCCTCCTCGGCAGAATGTGCATTGAGCGAATAGCAGCCGGGTATATCAACAAGTACAAAACCTTTGTTTTTATATCTGAAATATCCCTGAGCATTTGTAACTGTTTTGCCTGACCAGTTTCCTGTATGCTGTTTAAGACCGGTAAAAGCATTGAATACAGTACTTTTTCCGACATTTGGATTTCCAGCAAGAGCAATTATTTTATCATCAGGATTATTTTTTCTGATTTGGGGATTCACTGATATTCCTCCTTTCACAGGGGCATATCCGCCCCTGAATAAAATTTATATTATTTCAGCTTCAATACGTGATGATTCTTCTGAACGCAGAGCTATCAGAGCACCTCTTATCAGAAAAGCTGACGGGTCGCCGAGAGGACTTATCAGTACACATTCTACTGTTGTTCCCGGAATAAGACCCATATCAAAAAGTCTTCTCCGTATGCTGTCATCTGCTGAAATTTTTCTGACAACGGCATACTGACCGACCTTTAAAGAATCTAATTTTGTCATTGCAGCAGCTCCTGAAAAAAAATACATATACTGTATAATATGAGAGATAAAAAAAAATGTGCAGTATATCCCTTGAAAACAATATTGTTGTATAGTATAATGATATTGTTTATTTTTTATCATATTCAGAAAGGGGAAGTTCAATTGTTTGAAAAAATCACAACAGCAATAAACTCCATAAATTCACTTATCTGGGGCTTGCCTATGATAGTGCTGCTTTTCGGGACTCATATCTTCATGACATTTAAAACCGGATTCATACAGAAGAAAATTTTCAAAGCAATAAAGCTTTCTGTAAGCAAGGATTCAGGAGCAAAGGGTGATATAAGTCAGTTTGCAGCACTTACAACTGCCCTTGCCTCTACAATCGGCACAGGAAACATAATCGGAGTTGGTACGGCAATAGTTTTAGGAGGTCCCGGAGCAGTTTTCTGGTGCTGGCTTACAGGTATTTTCGGCATAGCCACAAAATATTCTGAATCACTTATAGCCGTAAAATACAGAGTAAGGACAAAAGACGGTTCTATGCTCGGAGGAGCTATGTATGCTCTTGAAAGAGGTCTTAAACAGAAATGGCTTGGTATACTCTTTGCAGTATTTACGGCTCTTGCGGCATTCGGCATAGGCTGCGGAGTTCAGGTAAATGCGATTTCAAGTGTTGTAAACACAAATATAAACCATGCAGTACAGGGCAGCAGCTCATGGTTTGCAGAATTTATAAATGCTCACCCATCGGCAGTAAGCCTTGCAGTAGGCATTATAGCGGCAATACTTGCAGCATTTGTAATTTTCGGAGGAGTCAAGTCCATTTCAAAAGTATGTGAAATGCTTGTTCCGGTTATGGCAGTATTCTATGTTTTAGGCTGTATTATAATACTTATATTTAATTTTGATTATCTTGATGATGCGGTAATTCTCATACTTAAATCAGCATTTACAAAAACATCAGCCGCAGGAGGACTTGTCGGTTCAGGAATTATGGCAGCTTCAAGATATGGTATAGCAAGAGGACTTTTTTCAAATGAATCCGGTATGGGTTCAGCTCCTATAGTTGCATCAGCTGCACAGACAAAAAACCCTGTAAGACAGGCTCTTGTATCATCAACCGGAACATTCTGGGATACTGTAGTCGTATGTCTTATGACAGGTCTTGTACTTGTAAGCAGCATACTTAAAAATGATGATATAGATGTAACAGGTCTTGAAGGCGGAGAGCTTACAACTGCGGCATTTTCGCAGATAGGAGTTTTCGGGAATGTAATTCTTATAGTAGGAATAATATCATTTGCATTTTCAACAGTTCTCGGCTGGTCATACTACAGTGACAGATGCATTGATTATCTTTTCGGTTCAAAAGGACTTATTCCATACAGAATAATTTTTCTTATAGTTCTTGCAGCAGCACCATGTATAAATCTCAGTGCTGTATGGGATATGGCAGATATGCTCAATGCATTCATGGCAATTCCGAATCTTATAGCGGTAATTGGTCTTTCAGGCGTAATATCATCTGAAACAAAACATTATCTTGAAAATCTTGATGAAGAGGACACAACGCCTATACCTGTTATTGACAAATAACTCACATCGAAATTTTATGATTTAAAACAATGAATTTTTTGTTTATTCTGTAGGGGCGACCATTGGTCGCCCGCTGGAATTTGGTTAAACCATAAATTCGATATCTGTTTTGTACATATGAAACATTGGTTTTTCGTTTGAAATTCTGGTAACTGCAACGGGCGACCGATGGTCGCCCCTACAAAATTATAAGGGAAACCCATATTTTCAATTATAAAATTTTGTTGTCGAATTAGCGTTATTTTATATAAATACATTTTCCAAGGCTGAATGAGTATATTATACATTCAACCTTTTTTTCGTCAATTTTTTCAAATGCGAGTTTATAGAGTTCAAGCTGATTTCTGTATTCATCAGCAAGTTTTTCCTCTGATGAAACATAATCTGTTTTATAGTCAACAAGGATAATTCTGTTATTTTCCTCAAAAGTAAGGTCTGCGATTCCCTGAAGAATGATATCCTGACCGCAGTATTCAGGTTTTACTATGTTGTTTGTATTAATATCCTCAAGGCTTATCATAAATCTTCTCTCACGCTTCACATCAGATGATTTCTGAATCCTTTTGAAAAGAGCAGAACCTGTAAATCTTTTTATTTTTCTGATATCTATATGTTCACGTTCTTTCTGAGTTATAAAGCCCTTTGAAACGCATATATCAAGTTCATTTTCAGGATTTGAGGCAAGATTTTTAAAATCAGCATACTGCATGAACGTATGCAGAGCAGTACCTATTTCTGAACCTGTAAGAGCCTGTGTATCCCTTATAAATTTAGGTCTTTTCAGTCTTTGCGGCATTTCATCGCCTCTTACAATTTCAGAAACAGACAGTTTTGCAGGCATCTGTGAATAACTGAAATCATATCCCGATTCAAAAAAATCAAATGATTTTTGAGTATCAGAAATTTTATCCTTATCAATCAAGAAATCAGTTTTTTCACTGATATTTTCAGACAAATTTTTTTCTTCATCAGTACTTATATCCGCAGGAGTATACTTAATTTCAAGATTATCATGAAAAACAGCTGTATTATTTATTTCACATATATCTCTTAAAGGCTGTGAATGTTCAGAACATACAAGAGTCATCATAATCCAGTCAAGCATTGAATTTGCAGAACCTGCCATATCTGTGGATATACCGTTTTCGGCAGTAATTCTTCCGGCAGTAAGTGAAAGCTTTTCCTTAAATTCCTTATTTACCTTTACAGGTATGAAAAGCTTGTCCTTTGCACGGGTAAGAGCAACATAAAGGAGTCTTAATTCCTCGCTTAAAAGCTTTGATTTTTTAATGCCGCCTATATATCTGTGGATTACAGTTGAATAAAGAGTAAGCAGTTCCGGATTTCTGAGGATAAAGCCTATACCATACCGATAGTCTATAATTACATTGTTTGTGATATCCTTTGTATTGAATTTCTTTTCAAGATTTCCGGCAAATACAAATGGAAATTCAAGACCTTTTGATTTATGCATTGTTTTTATTGAAACAACATTTTCAGATGATGAAGATGTACTGCCGTTTCTGAATCCGTCATTTCCGAGAGAGGAACTTTTTTCAACAAATCTTAAAAATCCTGAAAGTCCTCCGCATGAGCTTTTTTCATAGCTTTTTGCGTATTCAATAAGTATCCGCAGATTAGCTTTTTTCTTTTCGCTGTCGCTGTATATCTGCATTACAGAAAGAAAATCAGTTTTTTCATAAATTCTGCGGATAAGCTGTTCAAGAGTATCAGATGCGGAATACATACGCAGTTCATTTATTATGCTGTAGATATTCAAAGCTTTTTCAAGGCATATTCCTTTTACAAGCGGTTCTGATTTTTCTTCATCGGCTGAAAATTTCTCACCAACCGCCATGCAGAGAGCTGAATACATACTTGCTTTTCTGTCAAGCAGTCTTATTTCCATAACCTCATCAGGAGTCATTGAAAACATAGGTGAAAGCATTACGGAAACAAGTGATGTATCTCTTAAAGGATTATCAACCGTTTTAAGCAGATTTATCATCAGAGAAATTTCCCTTGACTGTATATATCCGGAAGTTTCCTCAAGATATGCAGGTATTCCGAGTTTCCGGAGTTCATCAGCATAGGCTGACGCTGAATCATTGTTTCTGAGCAGTATGCAGAAATCACGGTTTTCGCAAGGTCTTGAAGAAACGCCGTCCTTACAGCATACAGGAGCTTTATTTTCAAGCATTTCAGCAATTTTCGCAGCAGTCCATACAGCAGATGCATTTTCATAATCACCATTGTCCTCAATAAGAGCTATTTCAGTAACTTTGTCAGTATCAGCAAATGAAGCTCCCATGATAAGCTTTTCATCTTCATAGTTTACTCCGCCGATATCCTCACTCATTATTCTGTTGAAAATGAAGTTTACAAAATTTATGACTTCTTCCGAACTTCTGAAATTCATATTAAGCTTTATATATGCATTTTCGGAACAGTTTTCAGTATATTCAGCTGAATTTTCCATAACTTCAGTAAAAATCCCTGAATCCGAAAGACGAAAACCATATATAGCCTGTTTTACATCTCCGACAAGGAACATATTGTCACCGTTTTCATATGCGTTGCCGTTATGTGAGAGCAGTCTGAAAATAAGATTCTGTTTATTGTTTGAATCCTGAAATTCGTCTATCATAATGACTTTATAGTAATCAGAAAGTTCTCTTGCAAGTTCTGATTTGACTATCATGCCATTTTCATCAGTTTCTGACAGCAGTTCAAGAGCTATTCTTTCCGCATCTGAAAAGCTTAGTCCATTCTTGCTGATTTTGACTTCATCAATTTTATGATTAAGGATTTTAATAAGTTCTGAAATTATCTCAAGTATTTCAATATGAGCATTTATATCTCTGTCTGCATTCATAAAAATACTGTATTCCTCTGATATGCATGACTGGAATATTTTTTTATATTCATCTCTTAAAGCCTTTATTTTCAGTTCAGCAGACTGCGGAAAACAATTCTTTACTCTTAAAGTAACAAATGAAAAACCAGTTCTTTCGCTTATAAGGTACGGCTGATTTTTAAATATATCTGCGGTTTCTGATAAATACTGATATTCATTTTCAAGAGTTGAAACTGCTTTTATACAGTTTTTATCTGACATATTTCCTTCTGATTCAGCGATTTCAAGAGCCTGTCTGCATTTTTCAGCTGCATTGTAAAATTGTCCTGAAAGTTTTTCAAAGAAATTTTTCTTTATATTTTGAGTAAAACTGCTGTCTTTAAGCTGTGAAACGACTGAATCGAGCCATTTTTCGCCATACGGCACTGATTCAATGAATTTATTGATATTTTTAAGGATATTTTCAAGCATTACATCATCATCACCGCAGAAATATCTGTAAAGAACCTCAGTTTTTTCAGGCATTTCAGCATATGCATATTCAAGGGTATCCTCAACGCAGTTCTGGATTATGATTTTATTTTCATTTTCATCAATTATTCTGAATCCTGCGGATATTTGAGTATTCCGGACATTTTCACGGATAAGGTCAAAACAGAATGCATTTATAGTTGATATCCTTGCACACTGGAGCAAAGCCTGTTGTCTTAAAAGCCATTCATTGTCAGGGTCATCATGTATCATATCATTGAGAGCTGCTGAAAGACGCTGTTTCATTTCAGCAGTCGCATCATTTGTAAATGTAACTATTATCATCTGATTTGCTGGTATTTTGTTTTCAGTATCAGCAATAATTCTTAAAATTCTCTCAACGAGTACAGAAGTTTTTCCGCTTCCTGCGGCAGCTGAAACTATTACTGAAATATTTCTTGCATTGATTGCATTACTCTGTTCATCAGTCCATTTGTTTTTCAAAAACAGTTCATTCCTTTCATTATATTAACGCAAATTCGATGATTATTTTCTGTAATTCGTTTATCTGAAATTCGGATTAAATAATATGCCGATTCGTTTTGTAGGGGCGACCATTGGTCGCCCGCTCAATTAACCATGAATTTAATCAGACGACCAATGATTTTTCATACAGAAAACAAATATCAAAATTATGGTTTAACCATAATTTCGGCGGGCGACCAATGGTCGCCCCTACAGAAACATGGCATTAAATTTTGGTTCAACCTATAATCTGGGCGGGCGAACACAGTTCGCCCCTACAAATAACATTCATCGAATTGGCATTATATTAATAAAAAATCCGGTCAATTTAAAAAAACCGACCGGAAAATATTTTTTAAAAATACTGATGGATAAGGCTTTGTTTTATATCCCAGAGAGGTTTTGAAAGGTCAACAAAATACTCCTGAGGATTTTCAAAACGTTTTATTTCGTCCCAGAATTTATCAAGCTGTTCCTTGCAGTAATCCTTTATTTCCTTTATTGACGGATTTTCATAAACGCATTTTCCTGATTTGAATACAGGAACAAGTATCTTTACAGCAGTAAAATCCGTGAGAGTTTTCTTTTTATAAGGATAATCCGGATGGAAAATAGTATAAGGTTTTGAATCATCAATTACTTCATCTTCAAGAGTTATTACATCAGCTGCCGCCATACCGGTTGCATTGTCAAAAAGCCGCCACAATGATTTATTGCCCGGATTAGTAATTTTCACCGCATTGTCAGAAAGTTTTATTCTCGGAACAGTCTGACCGTTTTCAACTACTGCGGCAAGTTTATAGACTCCGCCGAAAACAGGCTCGGACTTTGAGGTTACAAGCCTCTCCCCTACTCCGAAGCTGTCAATTTTCGCTCCCTGCATGAGAACATCTCTTATAATATACTCATCAAGGGAATTTGATATTACTATCTTACAGTTTTCAAATCCGGCATCATCAAGCATTTTTCTTGCTTTTCTTGTAAGATATGTGATATCTCCGCTGTCAATTCTTATACCGATATTGTTGTAACCTTTTTCTTTAAGTTCTTTAAATACGGTTATAGCGTCAGGGAGTCCTGATTTGAGAGTATTATAGGTATCAACGAGAAGAACGCAGTTATCCGGATAAATTTTTGCATATGCCCTGAATGCTTCAAGCTGACTGTCAAAAAGCTGAACCCAGCTGTGAGCCATAGTTCCGAGTGCAGGAACTCCGAATTCACGGTCAGCAATTGCACAGGCTGTACCTGCACAGCCTCCTATATAAGCGGCTCTTGCACCGTATACAGCACCGTCATAGCCCTGAGCACGTCTTGAACCAAATTCCATTACAGGTCTGCCGTCAGCGGCTCTTACGATACGGCTTGCCTTTGTGGCTATAAGGCTCTGATGATTTATTGAAAGCAGAATCATTGTTTCAACAAACTGAGCCTGTATTGCAGGGCCTTTTACGACCACAACAGGTTCATGCGGAAAAATCGGTGTACCTTCAGGAACTGCCCATACATCGCATGAAAATTCAAAATTTCTGAGATATTCAAGGAACTGTTCACTAAAAATTCCCTTTTTTCTTAAGTAATCAATATCCTTGTCAGAAAAGCTTAAATTTTCAAGATACTGAATTACCTGTTCAAGACCTGCGGCAATAGCATATCCGCCGTTATCAGGAACTTTTCTGAAAAACATATCAAAATAAACCGTTTCATTGCCCTTACCATTAAGAAGAAAACCGTTTGCCATAGTCATTTCATAGAAATCGACAAGCATAGTAAGATTTCTGTTATCCATATATTAAAAATGTTCCTTTCACTTAAATTTGTTTATGAATATAAGAGGAATACCGAGAAGTGAAAATGCGGCAATAGTAACTGCATCTGATATTTTCATTTCACTGTCAACGGTGTATAAAAAGACTGATAATCCTGTAAAAAATACAATGCAAATTATTCCGAATACCGCATAAGTATTTTTAAATTTTGATGCTGATTTTTCAAGAATAAAGTTAACCATTTCAGTCAGTAATTCCTCTATTATGGAACTTATCATAATATTAGTTATCTTCTACCGAATTGATAATTTTTATACCTGCGGTATTCATCATTTCGAGTGCAACTATATTCATAAGGTCGCCGTTATGAGTAGCACAGTCATCATATGTTTCAACTGAATCAATAGGAACTATTATTTCAGACGGTTTATTCTGCTGGTCATAGTAAGCCTTGAGTGTAAGACAGAAATTCATTACGCATATATCTGTACAGTCGCCGCATACCACATATGTATCAATATCAGGATTTTCATTCATGAATTTTTTAAAATCAGGAGCAAAAAATCCGTTTACAGAATTTTTATTGATAAGGATATATCCTCCTGCATTTTTGATTTCATCAATGATTTCTGATTCTGAAGTATCAGCAAGGCAGTGTTTCGGGAAATGTGTGAGTTCGGAGGAATTTTCCGAATGACAGTCTGCGAATGCGATTATCTTCATTGAATTATTTCTGAAAGCCTCAATTGTATTGAGAACCGGTGAAACAATTTCTTCAATTCTTTCACTTTTCATAGCACCTTCACGCACAAAGCCGTTCACAACATCAATCACGACAAGAGCAGTGCGTTTTTTATCGAACTGGCTTATTTTCATTGATTCAAGGCCAGAAAGATGAGAAATCATTTCAAGGATATTATTGTCAATGCGTCTGAAAAAAGCGGCTCTGCCCTGTTCTTTGGTTTCAGCCCTGAGCTCATTGTTATCAATATCTGACATAAAAAAACCTCCATTTCCAATTAAACAAAAAGGCGGAAAAAAACCGCCCTTTTAAAATACAATTTAATTATATACTTTTTAATAAAAAAAGTCAATGATTTCATCTCACAAAATCCGACAATTTATTTTTAAATTGTTTATGTAGGGGCGACCATTGGTCGCCCGTCCGAAATTCCAGTAAACTGCAACGGGCGACCAATGGTCGCCCCTACAGAATTTATCAATGGTTTTATAGGTTAACAAATAATTTTTTATGCAAAAGCAAATATCAAATTTGTGTTTTCACCATAATCCGGACGGTTGCCATAGCCACCCCTGATAAATTAAAGCTTTACTATTTCGCCTTCAAGGCTTCTGCCTGCACCGACAGCATTTGATTCATCTGTATCAATATGCATAGCTCTTGAGAACTTTTCAGAAACTCTTACAACAACGTCACCGAGTATAGCTTTTCTGTCCGGAGTATCAAGTTTTACCCATACGATTTCCTTATCCTTAACACCGAGTTCTTCAGCATCGGCAGGAGTGAGATGTATATGACGCTTTGCAACGATAACGCCTTCAGAGATTTCAACTTCTCCGCAAGGGCCAACTATCTTACAGGCACCTGAACCGGCAATATCGCCTGATTCCCTTACAGGAGCAGCAATGCCTATTGAACGTGCATCTGTAGCAGAGAGTTCAACCTGAGTTGCAGGACGTACAGGGCCGAGGATTGAAACGTTAGGGAGTTCTTTCTTAGGGCCTACGATTGTAACTCTTTCTTCACAGGCAAACTGACCAGGCTGTGAAAGGTCTTTTTTATGAGTGAGAACAGCACCTTTTCCGAAAAGAGTTTCAAGGTCTTCCTGAGTAACATGGATATGTCTTGCGGAAGTTTCAACGATAAATTTCTTTGACATGACAAAATTCCTCCAAAAAGTTTGATTTCTCTATAATTGTACTACTTTTTTTTGTTTTCGTCAAGAATTATAAGGCATATTGATTATATTTTTTTAATATAAATTTGCCATAAAAATTTTATAATTGAAAATATGGGATTTTTTCATTCTGTAGGGGCGAACTGT
>DJFA01000001.1:12987-15674 GCA_002431975.1 Ruminococcus sp. UBA5884 | reverse complement strand
TAAATCGCAGTCGGGATAAATCTTCATATCAGAAAGCTTGATTCCACTCTGTTCAAGACAGTAGCTGCAAAGAGTAAAGCCTGTATCTGTACGCTGCAAGGCATCGCCGCATTTGTCAATAAGGTTATTTACGGCTTCTTCATCCATAGAGGCTAAACTGGAAAAATATACTGTTTCACCCTGATTTTTTTCCGTTGTTTCGTTCTGAATTTTTTCCTTATATGCTTTTTCCAGTTCTGTTTTATCGACTGAAAGTCCATTATCAATTGAAATATTGTTTACCCTGATATATGATGTAAGTTCATTGCCTGTATATTCTTCATAGTCAAGGATAATTCCTGTATTTTTTTCGACAACTATTTTGAAACTTCCCGAGTCTTTTTTTCCTTCAATGACTATTCCGTCATATCCGAACATAGTAGTTTCGCCTGTAATCTCCCACAATGAAGTATCATAAAGACGGTAGAATACAAGTTCCTGATACATAAGGCATTTCTTTGCCTGAATCATATCCATATTGTCACGATAAATCCATTTATCAATACGGTCTTCGAAAGGGATATAATCATCAATTGTAAGCGGGGCATAATCATAATAAACATATCCGTTTGTATTGTTATACGACAGATTATTCATGCGGAAATGTTCTGTATTGGTATAATTATCATAAAAATAATAATTTTCAAGAACAAATCTTTCTGAAATATCATCGGAGCAATTGACTGAAAATGAAACATCATATTCATTGCCTGCCTCATACGACATAAACTGACCCTCAGCGGTATCAAAGAAATCCATTGAATTAAGCATATGGTCTAAAATGTAATCCTTGTCTATTACCTGATTTTCAGTTTCGGCATCAGCAGATGATTCAGTGCGTGCAGCGGTTTCAAACCAATAAATGTCATTAATCGAAACTATATATGATGATATATCAACAGGTTCATCGCCGGAGCAGTCCCATATAATTGTTTTTTTCATTGATATGTCACCGTTTTCATCTATTTTTGAATGGAAAAATGGTATATTTTCTGTTTCATTGTATTCATCATCGAAAGATATTGCAGATGATGTACTGTAATACAGTGTCTGAGCATTCACAGGCACAAACTTTCCGTTATAATATACATATGCATGGTAATCGTATGATACTTCCACTGCCGGTTCGCCGATTTGGTTTTCCTCGGGAACAGCCGGTCTTACAAGAACATCATCGATATAAACAGGATAATCTTCATCAGCGAAACTCTCCATAATACTTTCAATCTCTGAATAAGGCAGATTATAATGATTATTAAATTCCGGCATATTCTGAATATCTTTGGCACTGACTTTTTCTGATGATGGTCTTATTTTTGTAATACTTCCGTCTGAGTCCTTCCATACAAGATATGACTGTCTTGTATAGCATGAATCCGTAGTTTCTGAATCATTTTCTGAAATGACAGCATCTATCTTTTTTATATAAAAATAGAAATCCTCATCAGTTACAGCAAGGCTCTGGTTTGAACTGTCTGAATCAATAAACGTGCAGTTTTCATATGCAGGAACTATATTCATATCATAGCATAAATCCGCATAAAAGCGGTTCTGACTTTCTTCAAAGCTGTCCGGTTCAGGGTTTGCAGTAACTTTTATGCATTCATAATCGAAATTTGAAGTTTCGTATTCAAATTCTTCAAGATACTGGTCAAAAACAGACTGTTCCGTACCTGAATCGGGTTCAGGGACTGCTTCAAGCGGATAATCAGCGGTTTCATCAGTTGAGATTTCGGAGGTAGAGGCAGGATTTCTGCTGCATTCGATATCCTCAAAGAAAATAGTTCCCACTCCTACAGTTATAAGGCAGGCAGCTGCTATTGCACAGACTTTTGAATGAGAGAAAGATTTTCTGCGGCATTGTTCAGCACGGCTTTTATAGACCTTATGGTCTTCGGTATTTTCTTCAGCTGAGAAATGAAAAACTCTGTCTGCTTTTGAATTATATATATTATAAAGCATCTCATCAAGCTTTTTATCATCTGGTTTTTTCATATAAAGAACCTCCTTTTTATTAATTTTTTAGCTTTGTTAAGGCGGGACTTGACAGTGCCGACAGGAATTCCGAGCATATCGGCAGCATCTTTTTCCGAATAGTCATTAAAATATCTGAGAGTCAGGACTATTCTGTATTTATCGGGAAGTTCCCTAATAATTCTTAAAAGTTCAGGATAATTATCGTTTTTTATCTGCTGGTCGGGGATTGATGAAAGAAAAATATCTTTTTCCTCTGTGGAATTAAAAATCATATTATGTCGGTTAAAGGCTGACATCTGATTATTTTTATATGTATTTATGCAGATTTTAAAGAGCCATTTACCGAAATCCTTTGATTTGTCGTATTTATCATAATATCTGATTACCTTGAGCCATGTTTCCTGAAAAAGGTCATCAGCATCATTATAATTTCCGCAGAGATTGCAGCAAAATTTAGTAAGTCGTTCCTGATACATAATTATATAGTTATTTATTTCATCGTTTTTCACTTCATCTTCTCGCCTCGATTCTTTTGTAATGAAAGCTTTCAATAATAAATACAATACTGAATGCAAAAAGGTTCACAAAAAATTTTTTATACAGAAAACATATATCAGATTTATATTTAACGCAGATTTCAATAAATTGTTTCTGTAGGGGCGAACTGTGTT
>DJFA01000001.1:7468-12911 GCA_002431975.1 Ruminococcus sp. UBA5884 | reverse complement strand
ACACAGTTCGCCCCTACAAAACATAAATTGGCGTTAACATATAAAATCATTGATAAACCATAACGAGCGACAGGTGGTTGCCCCTACAGAATATGAAGAAATTTTATTGTCAAATCAGATTGCAATAAAAAAGAAACCCCTGAAAACAGAGGTTTCCTTAAAATCTGCAATAATCAGCAGTTACTGTTTATCTTTATGGAGCAGTTCGCCGACAGTTGAAGCCATTGAAGCAAGCCCCTGAATTTCGCTTGGTATAATAATTTTTGTAGCCTTGCCGTCAGCGGCTTTTCCGAATGCCTCAAGGGATTTGAGAGCTATTACCTTATCAGACGGAGCAGCATTGTTAAGTTTTACAATACTTTCAGCGAGAGCCTGCTGAACGAGTTCAATAGCCTGAGCTTCACCTTCCGCTTCAAGGATTTTTTTATTTCTTTCGGCATCAGCATGGAGAATCATAGCCTGTTTTTCGGCTTCAGCACGGAGGATTTCAGCCTGTTTTTCAGCTTCTGCACGAAGAATTTTTGATTCTTTTTCGCCTTCTGCAACAAGTATCTGAGATTTTTTCTCACCTTCAGCCTGAAGGATTTTTTCACGTCTTTCACGTTCAGCCTTCATCTGTTTTTCCATAGCGTCCTGAATTTCACGTGGAGGAACGATATTTTTAAGTTCAACCCTGTTGACTTTTATGCCCCAGCGGTCAGTTGCTCTGTCGAGGATATCAGTAATTTTTTCATTTACGACTTCTCTTGAAGTGAGAGTTGAATCGAGTTCAAGTTCGCCGATAATATTTCTGAGAGTGGTTGCTGAAAGGTTTTCAATAGCTGTGATAGGATTTTCAACGCCATAGGTATATTGTTTTGCATCAGTTACCTGATAGAAAACAACAGTATCAATCTTAATGCTTACATTATCTTTGGTAATAACGTCCTGAGGCTTGAAGTCAGCGACTTTTTCCTTTGTGGAAACTTTTTTGGATATGCGGCAGATGAAAGGTATCAGCATATGGATACCGGTATTCCATGATGTATAGTATGAACCGAATCTTTCAATTACATAAACATACGTCTGCGGAACGATTTTGATATTTGAAATAACAAATATCGCCAGAAGAACAATAACTATAAGAATAACTTTCATAAAAGAATCCCCCTTTTATTTTCTTGATACAATAAGTTTAGCACCTTTGATATCCTTTATTATGACATTTTCTCCTTTCTCAATGACATCATTTTCATTTTCTGAAACGGCAAGCCAGTTTACATCATTAAGGACAGCTCTGCCGGAATTATTTTTTTTGTCAATTGTTTCAGTGACAACAGCCGTTTTTCCGATATCGATATCATAATTTGTCGGAATATATTTCTGATTTTTAAATTTTTTAATAAAAGGCATTGTGCAAAGAAGCAGAGCGAGAGAGGAAAATGCAAATATGCCGAACTGCCATTCAAACGGCAAAAAGAAAGAAGCGATAAAAGCAAGCAAAGCACCGCCTGCAAACCATATTGAAACCAGCTGGAGAGTAGCTATTTCGGCTATTACCATTATAATGCATATAATTATCCATAGAACTGCTGTGGACGACATCTGAAAAATCCCCCTTTCACTGAAATGTTACATTTATAATATACCATAAAAAAGCAGCCGTTTCAAGAGTAAATATATGAAAATTTCCGTAAACGTCCTGTAAAATCAATTATATTGAAAGAGACAGAATTTTATGATATAATAAAAATAAAATTATAGAATAACAGAGGAACAATATGAATAATGACAGCAGTTTTTTATCATCTGTGCTTAAACAGGGAAGATATATAATAACCCTTGGAGTAATACTTTTTTTTGTGGCACTTATTCTTGTTGTAAGCTTTTACAGCTCAATAGTAATAGTAAAGCAGAAAATTGAAACAATAGGTCAGAATACAGTTCATAATATCGCTGAAAATTCACAGAATGTAATGAATTCAGCAGAAACCATGCTTGATGTTGCCGGATTTTCGATAAACAGAATGAATTCTCAGGGAATAATGTATAACTATCTGCAAAAATACATAATAAATTATTCTGCATATATGAAAGAAGAAACAAATTTCAGATGCAGTGACATCTATGGATATATAAAGGGTCAGTATGTGGACGGAAGCGGAAATACTGATAATCAGTATACGGATATTTCAGCCGAACCATGGTACAAAGCGGCAATAGAAGCCGGAGGTGATACGGTTTATCTGCTTGACAGTGAAAAGAATGTTATAACCATGTCTGAATCACTCGGAGGATATGGTGTAATAGCTGTTGATATAGATGTAAATGAAATAAATAAATTTATGGATTCATCATCACTTTCAGGCAGCTGCTGGGTAATCTATGACAATGATGACAACATTATTATAAAAAGCAGCTGTATAGATTATGATGTTGATTATCTGATAAAAGGAGATAAATTTCTTTCAGGTCACACAAATCAGGAGGAGAGCGGAATATGCCGATATAATGTGACTTCATCAAGGGATATTGAATTTTATCAGCGTATGAATAATTTGTGGTATGTGAGTATAATTGTAAGTGAGGATTCACTTTATCGTGAATCGTATATACTTTTTCAGCGTCAGACTATTTTTTCAATAGTATTCTGTATAATAATCATAATACTTTATACAAAATCATATGTAAGCAATTTAAGAAGCGAGGAGGCTTCCAAAGTAAAGGACAGATTTCTTGCAAATATGTCACATGAAATAAGAACGCCTATGAACGGAATAATCGGCATGACTGAAATTGCAAAGCAGAACGCTGATTCTCCTGAAAAGCTGATGGAATGCATAGAAAAAATAGATGTTTCAACCAAATTTCTTAAAATGCTTATAAATGATATTCTTGATATGTCAAGGATATCGAGCGGAAAGGTTTCTTTGCAGAATGAACGTTTCAGCCTTGATGAACTGGCTGACGATATGGAAACAGTTTTCAGACCGCAGGCTCAGAATAAAGGAATACTGTTCCGTACAGAAAGAAATTATGACAATATATTCTTTACAGGCGATGAATTTAAATTAAGACAGGTAATTATGAATCTTTTGGGCAACGCTGTAAAATTCACGTCTGAGGGCGGCATAACATTCACAATATCAACTGAAAAAAGACAGGATTACTATGAAACAATAAAATTTTCAGTAAAGGATACCGGAATAGGCATAAAGGCTGAAAATACAGAAAAGATATTCAAACCGTTTGAACAGTCTGAAAACAATATCTCAAGGGAATTTGGCGGAACAGGTTTAGGACTTGCCATAAGCCAGAGCCTTGTGGAGCTTATGGGGGGAAAAATAGAGGTAATCAGTGAGGAAAACAAAGGCTCGGAATTTTTCTTTTCAGTAAATCTTGATTTTGCAGAACCGGACGCTGAAAAGAAAAAAACTGCTGATGATTATGACTTCAGCGGAAAAAGGATACTGCTTGCAGAGGATAATGAGCTTAATGCGGAAATTGCCGAGGAACTGCTCCAGATGGCAGGCTTTGAGGTTGATACTGCATATGACGGCAGAGAAGCCTGTGAAATGTTTGAGGATTCAGAACCTGATTATTATGATATAATACTTATGGATATGCGTATGCCGGAAATGGACGGACTTGAAGCAACAAAGGAAATACGCTCCATGAAAAGACCTGATGCAAAAAGTGTTATTATAATAGCAATGACAGCAAATGCTTTCCGTGAGGACAGAAAACGTGCAGCAGATGCAGGAATGAATGAATATCTGCCGAAACCTGTTGATGTTAAAATGCTTTATAAGACTCTTAAAAAAATTACTGACAAAAAGGAAGGACAATGATTTCAAAATGAGCAATTTCATATTCAGTCTTAATGCCACAGTACCGGTTTTCTTTGTAATATTCATGGGCTGGGTATTTCGCAGGACAGGGATTATTGATGAAAGATTTTCTGAAGTAAATGATAAACTTTCATTTAAGATACTGTTTCCGGTTCTGCTTTTCAGGGATATTTCAGCCGCAGATTTAAGACAGGATTTTGATATAAAATTTGCAGCATTCTGTTTTATATCAACAGCAGCATGTTTTTGCGTAATATGGATTCTTGCTGAAATATTCATAAAGGACAAGACTATAATAGGCAGCTTTGTTCAGGGTTCATTCAGAGGAAGTGCCGCAATACTCGGAGTTGCATTTGTTGAAAATATGTATGGAAATGCAGGAATGGTACCTCTTATGATAGTAGCCGCAGTACCTCTTTACAATATATTTTCAGTAATAATACTCACAGTCCGTGGAAAAGAGTCAAAAAAACTGAGTTTTAAAAAACTTATGCTCAGCATTGCAAAAAATCCTATGATAATAGGAATAGTTTCAGGACTTCCATTTGCAGTTTTAAGGATAGATTTTCCGGATATGGTGGACAAGTGCATAAATAATCTCAGTTCACTTGCAATGCCTCTTGCACTTCTTGCAGTAGGAGCAAGTTTTCAGGGAAAGGACGCTGTAAAAAAAATCAGACCGAGTATAATTGCCTCTCTGATAAAACTTGTTATCCAGCCGGCGATTATTCTTCCGATAGCGATAATGATGGGATTTAAGAATCAGGAAATAATAGCATTGCTTATAATGACCGGAGCACCTACAACCGTAAGCAGCTTTATAATGGCAAAGAATATGAACAATGATGCAGAACTTGCCTCAAGCATAGTAGTTATAACAACTCTTTTTTCATCAGTAACAATAACAGCAATAATCTTCATTTTCAAAACATTCGGATATGTATAGAAACTGATAACAAAAATTCGACAACAAAATTTTATGATTAAAAACAAGGAATTTTCTTCATAATCTGTAGGGGCTTCCTTAAGTTCGCCCGCCCAAAATTCCAGTAAATTCAACGGGCGAACACAGTTCGCCCCTACAGAAAATAACCATCGAACTTGCGTTAAAATACTGTAAGCAAGTTTAGCCTGTTAGTTTAAAAAATCATCAACTCATTGAATAATATTGTTGAAATAGCAAAAAAAATATGATATAATATATAATATATCTAAAATTCAGCTTTATAAAACTATTTGTCATGACAAGAGGTGTGTAAAATGAAAAATAAAAGAATAAATATAGCATTGTTCACAAGCCATCTCGAGGACAATTATGCAAAAACAATATGCAAAGGAGCAATGATAGGAGCTAAGGAAACAGATTCAAATCTGTTTATCATACCTGGAAGATATTTTGACAGCAATTATGAGGATAAGGAAAGAACTCAGTATCAATATCAGTATGATACACTTTTTTCATATGTAAACAGTCATAACGTTGATGCACTTATAATTATGATGGAAACTATAGGCAGTACCTGGAGCTATGAAAGAAAAACAGAACTCCTCAGCAGATTCGGTGACCTTCCTGTAATAAATATAGGTCCTGATATCGATGATTACTGCTGCGT
>DJFA01000001.1:0-7376 GCA_002431975.1 Ruminococcus sp. UBA5884 | reverse complement strand
AATCATAACAGAAAGAAAATAGGTTTTGTAAGCGGCCCCCTGACCAATAAGGACGCTGTTGAGCGTCTTCAGGTATACAGAGATACCATGGCGGCAAACAATATGCCTGTTGACGAAAATCTTATTTCATACGGTTATTTTTCTGATTACAGCATTGACGCAACAGAGGAGCTTCTTGACAGAAATCCGGATATTGATGCAATAGTATTTTCAAATGATAAAATGGCTATGGGCGGATATCAGGTGATGGCTGGCAGAGGCATAAAAATCGGTGAGGATATCTCAGTAATGGGCTTTGATGATGACCAGAGTGCTGTAACACTAAGTCCAAAGCTTACAACTGTAAGGGCTGATGCGGCTGAAATCGGCTATAAATCAGTAATTGAAGCTGTAAATCTTATAAAATACGGAAAAATGAAAAATCCTGTAATTGATTCAAGACTTATTATACGAGGCTCATGCGGCTGCAAAAATAAAAATTTCAATATTGCTGACAATAATGAAATGGAGAAGATTTTTGCAATAGAACAGAACAAGCTTTCTGAATATATCACGGATTTTATATTTGAAAACTATAAATCAAGTCTTCCGGCTGATGAATACAGATATAATGTATTCAGATTTTTTGATACTATGATAAGGCATATTGCAGAAAATGATATTTCAGACGATGACAGCAGTGATATTCCGGAAATACTTAATCATCTTATAGAATCAAATATAAATGAGTATGTTTCAATAGACAAGCTTTTCTGTGCACTGGATATAATATACCGTTATACGATTTTCAGCAGCAGATATTACAGCAATACAGAACAGCGTCTTGAACTCGGTGAATTTTTTACAGCAATATACTGTCAGATAACAGAAAAATTCGCTGTTGAAAATATGCTCCATACAAGAGATATCGAATATCTTTCATGGATGACAAATTCACTTACAAGAGATATGCTTATCTTTGTCGGCGATGACAAGAGTTTCGGAACAGTATGCGAAAAACTGTCAGGTCTTAAAATGAAAAGCAGCTATATAATGACATTTGAAGAACCTATAGTCCATACAAGAAATCAGAAATGGATACCGCCTGAAAAGATATACTTAAAAGCATACAATAATCTTCATGAAACAAGAATAGTCCCCAAAGACAGACAGCTTATAGATACAAATGATATTTTCTGCAATGATTTTCTTCCTGACAACCGCAGGTATACAATGGTGCTTTCAGCATTGTATTCAAATGAAAACCAGTATGGTCTGCTTCTCTGCGAACTTGACTATGAATATTTTTACTATATAGCACCTGTAACCGTGCAGCTCTGTGCAGCAATGAAAACAATGCATCTTATCAAACAACAGGAAATTATCCAGCAGCAGCTCAAGGAATCACTCGAAAAAATCAAACAGAACAATATAGTCCTTGACAATATTTCAAAATCAGATGAACTTACAGGAATATACAACAGACGTGGATTTTTTGAGATGGCTCAGAGTATAATGACATCTCCTGAAAATGAAAATAAACGTGCAATAGTCGTTTTTGCCGACCTTGACTGTCTTAAAGTAATAAATGACAAATTTGGTCATGATGAGGGTGATTATGCGATAAGAAAAACTGCTGAAATACTTTCATGCTCATTCCGGAATACCGATATAGTCGGAAGAATAGGAGGAGATGAATTTTCAGCATTTGCACTGGTTGAATGCAACAACTATGCTGATGCAGTGCGTGAGAGAATAAAAAACAAATCAGATGAACTTAATTCCCTGTCAGACAAGCCGTATTATATAGGATTAAGCATAGGAATATGTGAATTTGAATGCAGTCCGGGAATAAATATAAAAGAAGTCCTTGATATTGCAGATGAACAGTTATATGCAGAAAAACGCATAAAGAACAAGAAAATTTTCAAATATGAAAATTAACGCCAAGGGGTGAACTGTGTTCGCCCGCCCGATATTATAGTGAATCTAACGGGCGACCAATGGTCGCCCCTACTATAAAAACAACCCTGAGTCATAACGACACAGGGTTATTTTTTATATACTTTTCAGGAGGTACATGGAACAGAATCTGTTCCTATGTGAATGGTTTATCAGTTATATTTTAAAGAGCATATCTGAATATACAGGGAACGGCCATACATCTGAAGAAACGATTGTTTCAAGTTCATCAGCAACAGCTCTGAGAGACTGCATTGCAACAAATACTTCATTTCTGTAATATTTAGCAAGTTCCTCAACATCTTCAATAGTTTTTGTTTCAATAAGCTTGTTTTCGAGAACTTCAACAGCATTGTCAAGGCTTGATGTCATTGAAGCAAGTCTTGAAGCGAGTTTTTCTTCAGCACCGCCTGCAAGACCGGCGGCTTTCTTTGAAGCCACAACGTCACAGATATCCTTTGTATATTTCATAACAGCCGGAAGAATCTGTTTTCTTGTCATGTCTATCATAGTAAGAGCTTCAATATTTATTACCTTGCTGTAATTTTCAAGGAGAATTTCAGTTCTTGAAGCAAGTTCAGTACTTGTATATACCTTGAATTTTTCAAACATCCTGACATTCTTTTCATCTGTATAATGAGGCATACAGTCAACAGTTGAAACATAGTTAGGAAGACCTCTTACTTCAGTAGCTTCCTTTACCCAGTCATCTGAATAGCCGTTGCCGTTGAAGATAATTCTCTTATGTTCCTTATAAGTTTTGATAAGGAGTTCTTTAAGAGCTTTTTCAAAATCATCAGCCTTTTCAAGTTCTGTAGCGAAACCGTCAAGGATTTCAGCAACGATTGTATTCATGATAGTATTTGTACATGAAATTGAATCAGATGAGCCGAGCATTCTGAATTCAAACTTGTTTCCTGTGAAAGCAAAAGGAGAAGTTCTGTTTCTGTCTGTAGCGTCCTTCGGGAAGTTCGGAAGAGCATCAACACCTATAACAAATTCCTTGTCATGAGCACTTGATTTAAGAGGAGTGCCGCTTTCAAGGGCATCAAGAACAGCTGTAAGTTCATCGCCGAGGAATATTGAGATAACAGCCGGAGGAGCTTCATTAGCACCGAGTCTGTGGTCATTTCCTGCACTTGCAGCGGAAAGTCTGAGAAGGTCTGAATATTCATCAACACCCTTTATGATTGCACAGAGGAATGTAAGGAACTGGAGATTTTCCATAGGAGTATCGCCAGGGTCAAGAAGGTTCTGACCGTCATTTGAAGAAATAGACCAGTTATTATGTTTACCTGAACCGTTTACGCCAGCGAACGGCTTTTCATGGAGAAGGCATACAAGACCATGTCTTAAAGCGATTTTCTTCATAAGTTCCATAGTAAGCTGGTTCTGGTCAGCAGCGATATTTGAAGTAGTAAATACAGGAGCGAGTTCATGCTGAGCCGGAGCAACTTCATTATGTTTTGTTTTAGCGAATACGCCGAGTTTCCAGAGTTCCTTGTCAAGGTCTTTCATAAATTCGGAAACTCTTTCCTTGATATTTCCGAAATAGTGATCTTCAAGTTCCTGACCCTTAGGAGGCTTTGCACCGAAAAGAGTTCTGCCGGTAAGAATAAGGTCTTCACGCTGGTCATAGAATTTTTTATCGATAAGGAAATATTCCTGTTCAGGGCCTACAGTAGTAGTAACTCTTGTAGCCTTAGTATTTCCGAAAAGTCTGAGGATTCTAAGAGCCTGTTCATTTACAACTTCCATTGAACGCAGGAGCGGAGTTTTCTTATCAAGTACTTCACCTGTATATGAACAGAAAGCAGTCGGAATATAGAGTGTATTATCCTTTATGAAAGCATTTGAAGTAGGGTCCCATGCAGTATAGCCTCTTGCCTCAAAAGTAGCTCTGAGACCGCCTGACGGGAATGAGGACGCATCAGGTTCACCTTTTACGAGTTCCTTGCCTGAAAATTCGAGGATTACCTGACCATTAGGAGTAGGAGAAATAAAAGCGTCATGTTTTTCAGCGGTAATGCCTGTCATAGGCTGAAACCAGTGTGTATAATGTGTAGCACCTTTTTCAACAGCCCAGTCTTTCATAGCATTTGCAACAACGTCAGCAACAGTGATATCAAGAGCTGTACCGAAATTCTTGGTCTGAACGACAGCCTTATAAACATTTTTAGGCAGTCTGTCTCTCATAACGACATCATTGAATACATCGCAGCCGAAGTATTCAGCCGGATTCTGATTTTTGATTTCTTCTGACATAATAAAAATCCTCCCTTGAAATAAAAAAGCGTTCCGACTATCAGAATTTCAACGTTGAAATTCTGAATAACCGAAACGCCATTGTTTCTTTTAATTATTAAGAATATTTTGCATACTTGTTTGATTACAATAATATGATACATCATATTTTTTCATTTGTCAAGTATTTTTTATAAAAAAATTAAAAAAAGTCAGAAAAGGCATTTCAGAATAATTGTATTTGAGAATTTATTAAAATATGCGTTGAAGTAAACAAAATTCGCTTTATTTTATCAGAAAGCTGTGATATAATAGTATCAGCGGCAAGCGGCAAACTGCCGCCTGTAATCTTAATTAACACAAATTCGACAATAAAATTTTATGATTCAAAATAAGGGATTTTTCATTTATTATGTAGGGGCGAACTGTGTTCGCCCGCTCGGTTTACAGCATTCCTCAACGGGCGAACACAGTTCGCCCCTACAGAAAATAACCATCGAATTTGCGTTAAATTTAATATTTGTTTTCTGCATGAGAAATCATTGGTCAATCGATAAAATTATTGATAAACCATAACGGGCGACCAATGGTCGCCCCTACAGAAATAAATCCATAAAATTTCAGCCATAAAGAAACAATCAATAAAATCAAATTCAACGGAGGAATTTTTCAATATGTTTTCTTCAAAACTGCCTGAACTCCTGAAAAAAATGAAAAAAGAGCATATTTATATACAGACTCATAATTTTCCTGACCCTGATGCTGTTGCAAGTGCCTATGGACTTCAGGTATTTCTTGAACATTACGGCATATCATCAACTATAATATATGACGGAAAAATATCAAAGAAAAATCTTGTAAGAATGATAGATATGTTTCAGATAGAAATGAAGCATATCAACGAGTCGGATATATGCGAAGATGACGGCATAATACTTGTTGATGCCCAGAAATCAAATTCAAATGTAAGCGAATGTGCAGGAAAGGTTATCGCCTGCATAGACCATCACCCTACATTTGTAAAAGCAAAATATTCATACAGGGATGTGCGTTTTGTAGGAGCGTGTGCCTCAATAATAGCAAGCTATTTTCATAATGAAAAGATACCTGTATCAAAACAGCTTGCCACAGCTCTCGCATACGGCATAAAAATTGATACTGACGACCTTGCAAGAGGAGTCAAGGAACTTGATATAGATATGTATTGTATGCTCTATAAACTTGCTGATATGGATATGATAAACACGCTTTCAATGAACAGTCTTTCAGTCAGCGACCTGAAAGCCTATGGAGCTGCAATACAGAATGTGACAGTAAAAAATCATATAGGCTTTGCACGCATACCGTTTGACTGTCCTGATTCGCTTATTGCAATGATATCAGATTTCATACTTGATATTGATGTTGTGGTACTCAGCGTTGTATATTCAGTGCGTAAGGACGGACTGAAATTTTCAGTGCGTTCAAAGATACCAAGAGCCATAAATGCAGGAAGTATAATCCAGCTGTCACTCAAAGGCATAGGAAACGGCGGCGGTCACCCCACAATGGCAGGAGGCTTTATACCAAATGAAGCCGGAAAAGCCATAAAGGATATAAATTCATTTATACAGAACAGGTTTATAAGCAATACAAAAATAGATGACAATGTAATTGAAAACAAGCATCTGCTTAAAGTAATATATACAGTCTGAATCAGGAGGAATTTTCTTTGGAACTTTTAAGATGTGAAAATGTATGCATGAACTATGACAGAAATCCGGCAGTAAAAAACATAAGCTTTTCAGTGGAAAAGGGTGATTATCTGTGTATAGTCGGCGAAAACGGCTCGGGCAAAAGCACGCTTATGAAAGGTATGCTCGGACTTATGAAGCTTACAGGCGGTGAAATAAAATACACCGGAATAGATAAAAATCAGATAGGCTATCTTCCCCAGCAGACCGATATACAGCGTGATTTTCCTGCAAGCGTATATGAAGTGGTGCTGTCAGGCTGTCTTAACCGGCTTGGGAAGCGTCCTTTCTATTCGCATAATGAGAAAAAAATTGCCATGGACAATATGAAACTGCTTAAAATCACTGATATAGCAAAAAAATCGTATATGGAGCTTTCAGGAGGTCAGCAGCAGAGAGTACTTCTTGCAAGAGCATTATGTGCAGCAGCCGGAATGATAATCCTTGATGAACCTGTAACCGGTCTTGACCCTGTGGTTACCGCTGAAATGTATTCCATAATAGATGATATAAATAAAAAAGGTATAACCGTTGTAATGGTTTCACATGATATCGGAAGTGCCGTAAAATACGGTTCAAAAATACTCCATATGGGTACGGAGCTTAAATTTTTCGGTTCGGCTGAGGAGTACATGAAAACCGATATCTACCGCAGAATGACTGGCATGCAGTAAAAATTTCAGTTAAATTTAACAAAATACAATTGACAAATGCACAATAAAACTATATAATAATACTATAAATCCGACTCTTGATTCAGAAAGAAGGCGTTTATTATGAAAAAACATAAAATAATTACAATAGAAAGACAATATGCAAGCGGAGGTCTTGAAATAGGTCAGAAGGTTTCAGAACTCCTCGGAATACCTATCTATAACAGAGAAATACTTGCAAAAGCCGCTGAAAAACTCAATGTTTCAGAGGAATATCTTGAATCCTCAGAGGAATCAGCTTCAGGAAGTCTGCTTATGTCGCTTTCCATGGCTATGAATACTATGGGAAATATCTATGACAATGTTCCGCTTCCTGATAAACTTTTCTTTGCAGAAAGTGAAATAATAAGAAATCTTGCTGATACGGAATCCTGTATAATAGTCGGAAGATGTGCTGACTATATACTCCGTGAGCGTGAAGACTGTCTCAGAATTTTTATATATGCAGACAATGATTTCCGCAGACAGCGTGCAATACAGAATTATAACGCCTCGGAAAAGGACGCTGACGGACTTGTAAGACGAAATGACAAAAGACGTTCAAGTTTTTATACATTCAATTCAGGCAGAAAATGGGGTATAAAGGAAAATTATCACATCTGTCTCAACAGCGGAAAACTCGGCATAAAAACCTGTGCTGACATAATTGCAGGCGTATTCTGTGAAAAATAGCGGCAAGCTGCCGCCTGCAATCTGTAAAATATCCGCCCATTTGTAAAATCATATCAGTAAGTAAGGACGGGAA
>DJFA01000054.1:57183-83880 GCA_002431975.1 Ruminococcus sp. UBA5884 | reverse complement strand
CCCCTACAGAATAAACGAAAAATGTATTGTTTTTTATCATAAAATTTTGTTGTCGAATTGGCGTTATATTGTAATAATTATTTCATAAGTTCAGCAAGACGGTTGTTTATTTCAATAAGAAATTCTCTTGAATTAACTTTCTTTTTGTTTTCAAGGTTTGAAAGGAGATAGAGGTCACCTGTCATAACGCCGTCCTCAATAGTCTGGATAGTAGCCTTTTCAAGCTTGTCAGCAAAATCGCAAAGCTGTGGAGTATTATCGAGTTCACCACGTTTTCTTAAAGCTCCGCTCCATGCAAATATTGTAGCAACGGAATTTGTTGAAGTTTCCTCACCCTTGAGATGTTTGTAATAGTGACGCTGTACTGTACCGTGAGCAGCTTCATATTCATAGATTCCGTCAGGAGATACAAGAACTGATGTCATCATTGCAAGGCTTCCGTATGCAGTTGAAACCATATCAGACATAACGTCACCGTCATAGTTCTTGCAAGCCCAGATATATCCGCCGTTTGAACGGATAACTCTTGCTACTGCGTCATCGATGAGAGTATAGAAATATTCAATTCCTGCATTATCGAATTTTTCCTTGTATTCCTTATCGAATATTTCCTGGAAAATATCCTTGAATCTGTGGTCATATTTCTTTGAGATAGTATCCTTTGTAGCAAACCATACGTCCTGTTTCAAATCAAGACCATAGTTGAAACAAGCTCTTGCAAAGCCTGCAATACTGTTGTCCTTGTTATGAAGACCCTGAATTATGCCGTCACTGTCAGCAAAATCATATATTGCCTGTCTTGTTTCATTGCCTTCTGCATCAGTTACAACGAGTTCAGCCTTTGAACCCTGTTTAACCTGCATTTCAGTATTTTTGTAAACGTCACCATAAGCATGACGTGCAATTGTTATAGGTTTTGTCCATGTAGGGATATAAGGAGTAATGCCTTTTACAAGGATAGGAGTACGGAAAACAGTGCCGTCAAGATAAGCTCTGATAGTACCGTTAGGTGATTTCCACATTTCAGAGAGATTATATTCAGGCATTCTTGCAGCATTAGGAGTAATAGTTGCACACTTTACAGCTACGCCGTATTTTTTTGTGGCAACAGCACTGTCAATAGTAACCTTATCCTTTGTTTTTTCACGTTCATCAAGACCGAGGTCATAATATTCTGTGTTAAGGTCAACATATGGTTCAAGAAGTATTTCCTTAATCCAAGCCCAGAGGATTCTGGTCATTTCATCTCCGTCCATCTCAACGAGAGGAGTTTTCATCTGAATTTTAGCCATTGGTTTTTACCTCCATTTTTTATATCAGTCAGGAACAGCAAATATAACCTTTATATTATCAGGTACAAAGCTGTTTACAACGTCTTCAAATATTCTGAATACGGTTTTACGCTTGTTTCCGAAAACACCGCAGCCGAATGCACCGAGTACAAGAATATCAGTATTTTCTGATAATGCAAGGCTTATAATTTTAGTTATTCTTGAAGTCATCTTTTTAGTTATGGATTTATCAGAAAACAAAAATTTTGCAAAGGTGCGGTTTACGGCAGGACTTGTTATAAAACTGCATAAAACTGGAGTTTCAAGCAGCTTTCCGGAATCGTCACGGATAACAGGAACATTTTCAGAATATATCATATAATCGGTATAGTCAGGAAGAATATGTTTTCTGTTGGCATTATAATATTCCTTCTGAGTCCTTATAGTATAATAGAGCAGGGAAGCACGGCATAAACTTTCCTCCTGAGCGTTTCCGCCCATGATGTAAGCACCGCCTGCCTGCATTGCATTTGCGAAATTGAGAGCAGTTATTTTTCTGTCTTTTTCTGCATATGCAAGAATACATTCAGCAGTTTTCATACTGACTGTATTTTCAGCGACATAGAAATATGATTTACGCTGAATTTTTTCAGGTTTTTTAATATCAGAAACAGTATATGATTTCATATCAGGAAAATTCCCGTTTTTAAATATACTGTCATTTTCAAGTTTTATCTTTAAATAGTTCATAATTATTCAGGATATCTTGTAATAACATAGTCAAGACTGCTGTTAATTGCTGACCATGTTAATTTTCGTCCCCAGTGAACAGTACCGCTGTAGTTTCCTTCAGCGATAACAACGCCTGTATCATTTACTTCAAGGACTATTACAGAATGAGAATTGTTGTTGATTCTTAAAATATCGCCGACTTTTATGTCAGGAGAAACGCTGTAGTACTGTCTTGCAGGAAGGCTGCCGAATGCGGCATCGCTGAGCATGAATGCAAATCCCGCACAGCCGTATCCGCCGTCAAATATACCGCCTTTCCATGAATAAAAATTGTCATTTGTCCATGTTGTGCCTTCAGGATATTTTTCCTTGAAGGCAATCATGGCATTGTATATGTTTTCAGTACTGAGGCTGTCGTTCTGACTGCCGGATTCGTATATTTTTGGTTCTGACAGACCTACAACGCATCGGAGAACTTCAAGAGCATCGGCAGATGTTACATTTCCGTCATTGTCGGAGTCTGCAATTTTTTTCTGTTCATCTGAAAAATCAGCAGAAGATGTTACAAACTGTAAAATCATAAGCGAATCGTCAGCGGTAAGACTTCCGTCTGAATTAACGTCGCCGAAATACTGCTGAGTTTCTGCAAAGGAGATATTATTTCTGAAAGAAAACTGTGTCATGCAAAGAAGTGAAGTACATAATGTCAGTGATATGATATTTTTTAATATTTTCATAATATAAATTTCCTTTTCAATAGATTTGCAGGGTTATGCAATACAGGTAAAAGCAGAAATGTCAGAATATACCCATCAGTCAGAACTGCCATCAGGAAATAAAAGATGAAAGAATTATTATAACAGGTATTATGATAATCAGCATTAATATAAGCAGTGCCGCAATGAGAATAATATTCATTACAGAAATTTTTCTGCTGTTTTCAGTTTTAATTTCTTTATATGCCGATAAAATCCGTGAAATAATTGATTTTATAATGATGATTACAAGTATAATCAGTATCAGTAATATTACAACAGAAGCAGTTCTGAAAACCGGAGAATTTAAAAATTCTTTAAAAAATTTTATTATGTCAGTCTGGATAAGCAGTTCAGCAGACATTATTTAAGATTTTCTCTTGTATAGTCAAGAAGTCCGCCGGCAAGCATAATATCCTTTGTGCGTCCTGTAAGTTCGCAGAGTACAGGAATATCAATGTTTTTAGTCTTGTTTGTAACAGTGATTTCAGTTTTGCCGTCAGAAACAGATTTTCTGATATCAGCAATAACGAGTTCATCACCCTGAGCGATATTGTCATAATCAGCTTCATTTACAAAAGTAAGCGGAAGAATACCAGCATTTATGAGGTTTGCTCTGTGGATACGTGCAAATGATTTAACGAGTACAGCCTTTACTCCGAGATAGAGAGGAGCAAGTGCAGCGTGTTCTCTTGATGAACCCTGACCATAGTTTGAACCGCCGACAATAATGCTCTTTCCGAGTTCTTTGGCTCTTGCAGGAAATGTTTCATCGCATACAGTGAAGCAGTGCTGTGAAATTGCAGGGATATTTGAACGCAGAGGAAGAATTTTTGCTCCTGCCGGCATGATATGGTCAGTAGTTATATTGTCGCCAACCTTGAGTGAACATGGAGCATCAATTGATTCATCAAGCGGAGATGTCTGTGGGAAAGGCTTGATATTCGGCCCTCTGAGGATTTCAACGCTGTCCATTTCAGCTTCACTTGCAGGAGGTTCAATCATATTGTCATTGATATCAAATACTTCAGGAAGCTTGAACTGAGGCATATCACCCATATCACGAGGGTCAGTAAGAACGCCTGTAAGAGCTGATATAGCAGCAGTTTCAGGTGATACAAGATAAATCTGACCATCTTTAGTTCCTGAACGGCCTTCAAAGTTTCTGTTGAATGTGCGGAGAGATATACCGCCTGAATTAGGTGACTGTCCCATACCGATACACGGGCCGCAGGCACTTTCAAGTATTCTTGCACCGGCATCAATCATATCAGCTAAAGCACCGTTTCTTGCAATCATATTGAGAACCTGTTTTGAACCTGGAGCAATTGAAAGTGATACATTAGGGTGAACCTTGTTTCCTTTAAGGATATGAGCAACTTTCATCATATCAAGCAGTGATGAGTTTGTACATGAGCCGATACAAACCTGGTCAATTTTCATTTTGCCGATTTCATCAACGGATTTAACGTTGTCAGGTGAATGCGGACAGGCGGCAAGAGGTTCAAGTTCGCTGAGATTGATTTCAACAACCTTGTCATAAACAGCATCAGGGTCAGCTGAAAGTTCAGTCCATGCATCTTCTCTCTGCTGAGCCTTGAGGAACTGTCTTGTAATTTCGTCAGACGGGAATATTGATGTTGTAGCACCGAGTTCAGCACCCATATTTGTAATTGTTGCACGTTCCGGAACAGAAAGAGTCTTTACGCCTTCGCCGCAGTATTCGATAACTTTTCCGACACCGCCCTTTACAGAAAGTCTTCTGAGGACTTCAAGGATAACGTCTTTTGCAGCAACCCATGGAGAGAGTTTTCCTGTAAGTTCAACCTTTACTATTTCAGGACAGGTGATATAGTATGCACCGCCGCCCATTGCAACAGCAACATCAAGACCGCCTGCACCTATGGCAATCATGCCTATGCCGCCGCCTGTAGGAGTATGGCTGTCAGAGCCGATAAGAGTTTTTCCAGGGATTCCGAAGCGTTCAAGATGAACCTGATGGCAGATACCATTTCCCGGACGTGAGAAGTATATGCCATGTTTTTTAGCAACGCTGCCTATGAATCTGTGGTCATCAGCGTTTTCAAATCCGTTCTGGAGAGTGTTATGGTCGATATATGCAACTGAACGTTCAGTTTTTACTCTTGGAACTCCCATGGCTTCAAATTCGAGGTAAGCCATAGTACCGGTAGCGTCCTGAGTAAGAGTCTGGTCAATTCTGATACCTATTTCAGTACCTTTTTTCATTTCTCCGTCAACGAGGTGAGCTGACAGAATTTTTTCGGTAAGGGTAAGACCCATTTTAAACCATTCCTTTCAAATGTCTGATAAAAACAGATTCAGACAGTAATCTTTATATTTATTTTATCCTAAAAACGCTGATTTGTCAAGAAATTCACAAGTTATGTTTATTTTTGAAATAAATTTAAGTCAAACTGCTGTTATATTTTAATTTCAGTGGGCAATTTGGTAATTTGCTGCGATATAAATTAACGTTAATTCTTTATAATTGAAAATATGGAATTTCCCATTTGTAGGGGCGACCATTGGTCGCCCGCCGGAATTATGGTTAAACCATAATTCTGATATTTGTTTTCTGTATGGAAAATCATTGGTTATCAGCATGAAATTCTGGTAACTGCAACGGGCGACCAATGGTCGCCCCTACAAAACGAATTTGCATATCATTTAATCTGAATTTCAGATGAATGAATTACAAAAAAAGACGGAGAAAAATCCGTCTTTTAAAAAAATTTATTCTGTTTCCTGAATATTTTCATCTGTTTCATCAGCCTGAACAGTTTCCTCTGCCGGAATATTTTCTGTTTCATCAGTCTGAACCGGTTCATCAGTTACTTCCTGTTCCGGAGCAGTTTCATCTGTCTGGCTGTCAAATTCTATTATATCGGTATTCATTTCATCAAAGAATGATTTGGCTTCATCAGAAAGTTCTCCGGCTTTTTCGCTTCCTGACGAGAAAAGATTTTTAAAGAAATCAACGATTGCCTGCCATACTTTCTGAAACCAGTTTTTAGCTTCTTCAGTCGGGAGATTTTCGGCAGCACCTGTCAGTCTGTCCTTGAAATTCTGCAATGAATCTGAAAAGGCTTCTTTATCGTAGTCAAGCTCTGTAAATTTTTTTGCAAGTTCATTGAGTTTCTGCATCTGTTCGTCAGTGAGAGTGAGATTATATTCATCAGTAACATCTGAAACTATGCTGCTGATTTTTTCAGCGTCGGGATTTTTTTCGTCAAGCACGTCCTGTTTGATATCGTTGACAGCCTGAAGCACATCTTCCTGAGTATTGTCCTCTTCATCAGAAAGTTCAGCAGTAAGAACAAGTTCTTCACTTGCAAGATGTTTTTTGTCCTCATCGAGTTTTTCTTTTGTTGAAGATTCATAAGCCATCATGACACCTGTCAGAGCACCTGTTCCGGAAACTTCAAAAGGAGCAGTTGCAAGAACATTGCAGTTTTCAATTCCGGCTGTAAGCAGAGCATTTCCGAGCATTTCAGCAGTTACCCATGTAAGGTTTGCGGTCTGGACGAAAACTCCGCCGGAATTTGTAGGTTCTATATAAGCACAGCTGTATGTATGAGTGCCGATAATGCTGTCAGCGACAACTCCTTCAAGGTATTGTCTTTCGTCCTGATTATTGACTTCAATTACATTGACTTTTGTTTCATCGGTATTGAAAAATTCAAATATTTTTGTTTTCTGAGCATCTGAGAGGTCAGCACCTATTGTTACAGTACGCACTGAATCGGCAGATACTGAGAGCATTGAAGAAAATACTGAAGCAGTCAGAACAGCAGCTGAAACTATAGTTTTCAATGATTTTTTCATATATTTATCTCCTTGGTTATTTATATGTGAAAAAAAAGAACAATTTAAATAAAAAATTGTTCTTTGATGAATGTGCCTGGAGGGAGTCGAACCCCCGACCTATTGGTTCGTAGCCAATCACTCTATCCAGCTGAGCTACAGGCACATATTTAATTTTCAGTGGTCTTTCTCAAGTCCTCAATTATTATAGCACAATGTAAATGCAATGTCAAGCGTTTTTTTAAAAAAATTTTAAAAATATAAAAGAAAATGCAGAAACTCATAAAAACGGGTTTCTGCAAATCTTTGATTCAGTCTGAAAAATATACGCAAATGCTTAGCAGAGCAGTTTTGTATATATAAGATGCTGCTAAACCAAATCAGAATGTACAATTATTTTTTAAGCTGCATAAGACAGCTTGGGCATATGCTCTTGCCTTTGAAGTCGATGAGGTTGTCTGTTTCTGAGCAGAAAACGCATGATGTCTTGTATTTCTTGAGAATGATTGATTCTCCGTCAACATATATTTCAATGCTGTCTCTTTCACCGATTCCGAGAGTTCTTCTGAGTTCGATAGGAAGAACGATTCTTCCGAGTTCATCAATTTTTCTTACAATACCTGTTGTTTTCATAAGGCTTTATCCTCCAATCATGATATGAGCTGTTTTGCATACGAAAGACAGGAAGCAACTGTCTTTTCTGAGGTTTGGCAAACAGCATTCAGTTTAATACAATCCCTGTTCATTCCGCCATGAAATGAACTTATTCAATCCATATTAACGGTTGTAAATTATCGTTTGCATCTTACAGTCATCAGTATATCATGTATGCAAATTTTTGTCAATGCTTTTTTTGCTTTTTTGGTGCATTTATGCATAAAATGCTGTATTTTTGGATAACTTGCACGAAATTGGATTAAAAAAGCCATAATTAATATGATTTTTTAAACATTTAAAGATATATTTTTTATATTTAAAAAATAAAATACTGAAAATAACGGACACACTTTTAATGTGTATCCGCATTATAAGTATGTTTTACCAGCCTATATCGAAATTATCGCTGTCACTTGAAAAATCATTTCCGGCAGTGCCTATAATATCCTGAATCTGCTGACCAAGCTGATTCTGTTTTCTTCCCAGAGTATCAGAATCAGTGATTTCATGCTTGCTGTCATCTGAAAGAGTCATGCTCTTGCTTCCAATCTGTGAAGACGTTACAGCAATTGTTTTGATAAGCTGTGCGAGCTGTTCGCCTGAATACGCATGAACTACGGTATCAGGTGTGGTTGTAAATTCAGCAAGCATATCATCATTTGCTTCACGGCCTATTCCCAGAGCCGCTTTAAGACCGAATCTGTACCAGTTGTTTGCCTGTAATTTTTTAAGTCCGGCTTTATAGTCATCAGTCGGATAGCCGTCGGTCATAAGGAATATTACAGGAGCAAATGACAGTGACGGGGCACTTAAAAAGCTGTTTCTTGAAAGTCTTATAGCAAGTTCTTCAAAAGCAGCACCCATATTGGTAATTCCCTCTGCGGAGAGTCTGCTCCATTCAAAGTCCTCAACGGAAACAGGCTCATGATACATCCATGCATAATTGGTTGAAAAAGTAAGGACAGCAATTTTAACTTCCGTGTCTGCTTCACCGATTTTTCTGATTTCGGGTATAATCTCCTCCATGGCAGTATTAAGCTCACCTATCTTAGTTCCCTTCATGCTTCCTGATATATCAATAAGGAAAAAAAGCACAAGGCTTCTTCTTGACACACCCATTGTATTCAGCGGGTCATCGTCCTCAAAATAGTTAGTATTTTTTAACTGGTTACCGTTCGCCATAGAAAATACTTCCTTTCTTTTTTACTTTAACGCAAATTCGACAACAAAAAATAAGAAAAATTTCTTTATATTCTGTAGGGGTAGTTCGCCAGCCGGATTTTTAGCATACCTTAACGGGCGAACACAGTTCGCCCCTACAAAAGTAATCCATTGAATTGCGTTGTTTTACAATACTATATATATTATTTTACAGCAAAATATCTGATATGTCAATGGTTAAGTGATTTACAGGGATTGTTTTTTGCATATGATATGCACAGGTTGATTTTTATGTGTATAAAGTATATAATAATATGTATAAACGGCACAGGGGAGTGTAATAATTTCTACGAAAGAGGTAATTTATGGACAAGATAAAAAGACAGAAGGAGCTTACAGAGCTTCTTAACAAATACAGATATGCATACTATATAAAATCCCAGCCTGTTGTTGAAGATTCAGTTTATGACAGGCTTTTTGATGAACTTTCAGAACTTGAAAATGAAACAGGAATATTTATTTCGGGTTCTCCGACACAGACAGTCGGATACAGTGAAGTTGATTCTCTCGGAAAGGTAAAGCATGAAATACCGCTTTTGTCACTTGCAAAAACAAAAAGTATTGAAGATGTAAAGAAATTTGTTTCAAAGAATCCGGTTATGGCGATGCTCAAGCTTGACGGTCTGACGGTTGAACTTGACTATAAAGACGGTGAATTTATTCAGGCTTCTACAAGAGGTGACGGAAATGAAGGTGAGGATATAACTCATAATGCCGTATTTATAAAAAATATTCCGATGAAGATAAATTATCAGGGTGAACTTAAAGTAACCGGTGAAGCGTTTATCAATAAAAATAATTTCAAAGAGCTTCAGCAGATTTTAAAGGACAATAACGGAAATCAGTACAGAAACTGCCGCAATCTGGCTTCAGGTGCTGTAAGAGCTTTAAATTCAAAGGATTGTGCGGAAAAACAGGTTGAATTTATGGCATTCAGCGTTATATACGGCATGGATTCAGAGCTTAAATCACAGCGTCTTGAAGAACTTGAAAAGCTTGGTTTTTCAGTATGTCCGCATACTGAAAATGTAAATGATGAAAATATTCAGCAGATTATATCGGATTTTAAGGATATGGCTGAAAATAACGGCATACCGATAGACGGAATAGTATTTTCATATAATAATGTGGATTTTTCAAAATCTCTCGGCAGAACAGGTCATCATTATAAAGATGGTCTTGCATTCAAATTTGAGGACGAGCTTTTTGAAACATCTCTTAAAAGAATTGAATGGAATACATCAAGAACAGGTCTTATAGTTCCTGTAGCGGTATTTGATGAGGTCGAAATTGACGGAAGCAAGGTTTCAAGAGCTTCACTGCATAATCTTTCATTTATAGAGGAATTAAGACTCAGAGAGGGAAACAGGATTCTTGTTGCAAAAAGAAATATGATAATCCCTCATGTTGAGGCAAATCTTGACTATGCAGATGAAGTTATTGCTGATTATCCGGAAAAATGTCCGTGCTGCGGTCATGAAACATCTGTCAGCGTATCGGAAACAAAGGATAAATCAGTAAAAACAGTTTACTGTCTTAATACTGAATGTACAGCAAGGCATATAAAACGTTTTGTTCATTTTGTAAGCAAGCAGGCTATGAATATTCAGGGTATTTCTGAAGCCGTGCTTACTGTATTTATCGGTTCAGGACTTATAAAAAGATATGCTGATATATATTCTTTGAAGGATAAACATGATGAAATAGTGATTCTTGAGGGATTCGGCGAGAAATCATTTGAAAATATGACTGCAAGCATTGAAAAAAGCCGTCACTGTACTCTTGACAGATTTCTTAATGCAATGAATATTCCGCAGCTTGGAAAAGCAGCTTCAAAGACTGTTGCTGAAAATTTTGATACTGCTGATGATATAAGAAAAGCCGCTGAAAACGGTTATGATTTCAGTCAGCTTCCTGATTTCGGCGAAATTCTCAGCAGCAATATAATCAGCTGGTTTGAAAATGAAAATAATCTTCATGACTGGGAAAGCCTTTGCAGCATACTTGATATACAGAATGAAAAGGCTGTTCTTTCAGAAGATGCTGAAAAAAGTATTTTCTATGGCAAAACAGTTGTTGTAACGGGCAAGCTTGAAAACTATACCCGTGATTCAATCAAGGAATATTTAAGAAATCTCGGTGCTAAGGTAACTGATTCAGTATCAAAGAAAACTGATTTCCTGATATGCGGAAGCGATGCGGGAAGCAAGCTTGCAAAGGCTGAAAAACTTGGTATAACCGTGCTTTCCGAAAAGGATATATAAACGCCAGTTCGATGATAAAATTTTATGATTAAAAACAAGGAATTTCCCATTGTAGGGGCGAACTGTGTTCGCCCGCCTGAAATTCCGTGAACCCAAACGGGCGAACACAGTTTGCCCCTACAGAAATAATCCGTCGGATTTGTGTTAATAATAAATACTTGCAAAAAAAGATAAAATGTAGTATAATTTATTATCAGGACATTCTGTATTAATTTATTGCATGAAAGCGAGGTTTTTAATTTGGATTTACAGATGGTTTCTTACCTTTCCAAACTCGGAAAACTTAATTTCACTGAAAAAGAACTTGAAAAGGTTGCAGGCGAAATGACAAGTATAATTGAAATTATGGATACTGTAAAAGAAGTCGATATTCAGTATGATGCTGAAGCAGACAATAAAAATGTATACCTTAATGACCTGAGAGAAGATATCGCTCAGGAAAGTATGCCTGTTGAAAAAATTCTCCAGAATGCTAAAAACAGTGAGAACTGTTTCGTTGTGCCGAAAGTTGTTGAATAGGAGCTGAAATAATGGACGTTACCAGACTTAAAGTAAGAGAAATGCGTGATATGCTCGATAAAAAGGAAATCTCATCTGTTGAGCTTACAAACGCTTATCTTGAAAGAATAAAAAAATATGATTCAGAAGTAGAAAGCTATATTACCGTTGCGGAGGAAAAAGCTCTCAGAAATGCTGAAGCTGCTGATGAAAAAATTAAAAACGGCAGTTCTTCACCTCTCTGCGGCATACCTATGGCAATAAAGGATAATATCTGTACTGAAGGTATCCGCACTACTGCTTCATCAAAAATGCTCGGAAACTTCATTCCGCCTTACAATGCAACAGTTATGGAAAAACTCAATGCTCAGAATATTGTAATGCTCGGAAAAACAAGTCTTGATGAATTTGCTATGGGCGGTTCAACCCAGACATCTGCCTTTGCAAAAACAAAGAATCCTTTTGACCTTTCAAGAGTTCCGGGCGGTTCTTCAGGCGGTTCAGCTGCCTGCGTGTCAGCTTCACTCTGTGCAGCTTCACTTGGTTCTGATACAGGCGGTTCTATCAGACAGCCGGCTTCATTCTGCGGAGTTACAGGCCTTAAACCAACCTATGGCAGAGTTTCACGTTATGGTCTTATTGCATTTGCTTCATCTCTTGACCAGATAGGACCTGTTGCGAAAGATGCCCATGACTGCGGAATTATCCTCAATGCAATTGCTGGCTATGACCCGCATGACGGCACTGTTTCCAAAAATCCTGTTACTGACAGCACTGCTAAGATAGGTCAGCCTGTAAAGGGCATGAAAATTGCTGTTCCTAAAGAATTTTATGCTGAAGGTATTGATGAAGAAGTAAGAAATACCGTTCTTAAAGCCGTTGATTTCTATAAATCACAGGGAGCTGAAATAATTGAATGCTCAATGCCGAGCCTTAAATATGCCGTTGCCGCATATTATCTCATATCATCTGCTGAAGCATCTTCAAACCTTTCAAGATATGACGGCATAAAATACGGTCACAGAAGCGAAACAGGCGAAAACTTCAATGAACTTATCTGCAACTCAAGAAGTGAAGGATTCGGAGATGAGGTAAAGAGAAGAATACTCCTCGGAAACTATGCTCTTTCAAGCGGCTACTATGACGCATATTACGGAAAAGCCATGGCTTTAAGACAGAGAATTTCTGCTGAATATGCTTCAATATTTGAAAAATGCGATGTTATAATAACTCCTACTGCTCCTTCAGTTGCATACGGAATAAATGAAAATATTTCTGACCCTGTTAAAATGTATCAGGCTGATATCTGCACAGTTACAGTAAATATCGCTTCACTTCCTGCAATTTCCACAACCTGCGGATACAGCGAAAAATCAGGTATGCCGATAGGTATGTCAATAATCGGAAAACAGTTCGATGAGGCTACTATAATCCAGACTGCTGATGCATTTGAAAAACAGTTTGATACACGTTCACCTGAACTTTAATTCATAGGAGGTCAAAATATGTCATCATATATTCCTGTTATCGGTCTGGAAATCCATGCCGAACTTCTTACAAAATCAAAGGTTTTCTGTACCTGTTCCGCTGAATTCGGCGGCAGTCCGAACTCAAGATGCTGTCCGGTCTGCACAGGTATGCCGGGTACTCTGCCTGTAATTAATCAGACAGCCGTTGAATATGCCGTAAAAGCCGGTTTTGCTCTCGGCTGCAATATAAATAAATTCTCTGTTTTCGACAGAAAAAACTACTTTTATCCTGACCTTCCGAAAGCTTATCAGATATCACAGCTCCAGCGTCCTCTCTGTATAAACGGAGTTGTTCCTATTGAAGTAAACGGAAAAAAGAAAAATATCCGCATAAACAGAATCCATCTTGAAGAAGATGCCGGAAAACTTGTTCATGACGATTTCAACAATGTTTCTCTTGCTGACTATAACAGATGCGGTATTCCGCTTATCGAAATAGTTACAGAACCTGATATCGCTTCATCTGAAGAAGCAAAGGCTTTTGTTGAAAAAATATCACTCCTCCTCCAGTATGCCGGAGTTTGTGACTGTAAAATGGAACAGGGTTCTTTGAGATGTGATGTCAACGTTTCAATAATGAAACCTGAAGACAAGGAATTCGGTACAAGAACTGAATGCAAGAACCTTAACTCAATAAAAGCTGTAGGCCGTGCCATAGACTATGAAATAAAACGTCAGGCAAGAGTTCTCGATATGGGCGGCAGAGTAATTCAGGAAACAAGACGTTTCGATGACAACAAGGGCGAAACTAAATCAATGAGAAGCAAGGAAGATGCTCACGATTACAGATATTTCCCTGAACCGGATATTCTTCAGGTAAATTTCACTGATGAGATGCTTGACGAAATAAAGGCAAAACTTCCTGAACTCCCGTTCCAGCGTATAGACAGATATGTAAGAGATTTTAAACTCAGCGAAAAAGATGCAAAGATACTTGTAAACCAGAAAACTGTTTCAGATTTCTTCAATGATGCAGTCGCTGTATACAATAATCCAAAGAGTATCGCAAACTTTATAATAGTTGAACTTTTAAGACGTGTGAACCTCGGAGAAGTTTCAATGGATAACCTTCCGTTTACAGCTGAAGAATTTGCAAAGCTTATTGAAATGGCTGATACTGAAAAGGTTTCAAAGGGCGATGCAAAACAGATACTCCGCCTTATGATTGAATCCGGTAAGGACGCTGAAACAATTGCTAAGGAAAACGGCTTCATAATTGTCAACGATACTGCAAAGGCAGAGGAAATAATCAATGGCATACTTGCTGACAATTCCACTGCTGTTGAACAGTATAAAAACGGCGAAATGAAAGTTTTCGGATTCCTTATGGGACAGTGTACAAAGGCTCTTAAAGGCGTATGCACTCCTAAGGTTGCAAAGGAAACTCTTGAATCAAAGCTTAAAGAAATCGCTGCTGCCGGAAATTCAGATGCTGATATGGAAAAAAAATCAGATAAAGCTGATGAAGATGTAAAAAAAAATGATTTTATAAAGTTTGAAAATAAAAACAGCTATTTTCCTCATAAAACTGATGGAATAATGCAGGTTGACGGCAAAAATCTGATGAAGGAATTTGATATCAGTGATGCAGCCGGTCATATCGGTGAAACAGTTTCTCTGCGTGCCTGCGTTCATAAGGTAAGACAGATGAGCGGTTTTGCGTTTGTTGTACTCAGAACTGCAAGATATCTTATTCAGACAATTTATTCAGCTGAAAACTGTGCTGATTCAATAGACGGCATAAGAGAAGGCTGTTTTGTATATGCATCAGGTACTGCAATTGCAAATGAACTGGCATTCTATGGTGTTGAAATTCAGCTTAAAGAAATAAAGATGATTTCAAAACCTTCATATGAATATCCGCTTAAAGTTTCAAATAAAAAGCTCGGCTGTTCACTTGATGTAAATCTTGATAACCGTTCAGTTTCTCTCAGAAATGTTTATGAAAGAGCAATATTCAAGATTCAGGAGGGAGTTGTAAGCGGTTTCAGAGAATTCATGCTTATGAATAATTTCACTGAAATCCATACCCCTAAGATAGTTGCTCAGGGAGCTGAAGGCGGTGCTAATATATTCCATCTTGATTATTTTGACAAGCACGCTTTCCTCAACCAGTCGCCTCAGTTCTACAAGCAGACTGCAATAGCTTTCTTTGACAGAGTATTTGAAATTGCTCCTGTATACCGTGCTGAAAAACACGCTACATCACGTCATATCAATGAATATATCGGTCTTGACTTTGAAATGGGCTATATTGACAGTATGTATGATGTAATGGCTATGGAAACAGCAATGCTTAAATATGTCATGAAATATCTTAATGAAAATTATCAGAATGAAATTGAAATTCTCGGAGCTGATATTCCGGTTATAGATGAAATTCCTTGCGTTACTCTGCTTGAAGCAAAGGAAATTCTCGGAAACAAGGGTTCAAAGAACAAGCTTGACCTTGAACCGGAAGATGAAGTTGAAATCTGCAATTATGCAAAAGAAAAATTCAACAGCGATTTTATATTTGTAACACATTTCCCTTCATCAAAGCCGCCATTCTATGCTATGAATGATAAGAATGACCCTCGTCTTGCCTGCAAATTTGATTTGCTTTTCAGAGGTCTTGAGATAACAAGCGGAGGTCAGAGAATTCATGACTATGATGAACAGATTGCAAAAATGAAGGCTCAGGGACTTAATCCTGATGATTTCAGAAGCTATCTTGAAGCACATAAATATGGTCTGCCTCCTCATGGCGGTCTTGGAATAGGTCTTGAAAGACTTGTAATGAAGATACTCAGGCTTTCAAATGTAAGACAGTCAAGTATGTTCCCAAGAGATATAAACAGACTTTTGCCATAAAAAATATCAAGCGGTCAGTTTTCAGGCTGACCGCTTTTTTTATTAATATAACGCAAATTCGATGGTTATTTTCTGTAATTCGTTCATCTGAAATTAAATTCGTTTTGTAGGGGCGACCATTGGTCGCCCGATAAGTTTACAGCATACCCCAACGGGCGAACACAGTTCGCCCCTACATAAACAATCCATCGAATTGGCGTTATTTTATATATTCAGTTTAAGATGTACAGGCAGACCATTTTTCATTTTGATTGAAACATTTCCCTGTATAAGCGGAAGAAAATATCTGATTGCTTCGTCAGTAACATTGTTTTTATCCGCATTTATCCATTTTTCAGGGAAAAGCTTTTCATGATTTGCAACCATTTCAGCCTCAACAGAGCCGATTTTTATCTGATATGGTTCATCTGATATTCTTTCAAATGTCATCATTTTTCCTGATTCTCCGGAAAGAGCAGCTTTTACTCCGGCAGCACCTATCTGTTCAGATTCTTCAATATCGCATTCAGAAGCAAGATGAGAAGCACATCTCTGCATTACATTGAGTTCTATTGAACGGACTTTGCAGCCTATTTCCTGTTTTACGATATTTTCAAGACATTTTCCGATTCCTGAAAGATACTGATGACCAAAAGCATCTGTTGAGCCTGATTTAAATGAATCAAGTGAATATTTGTCGCTTTTGAACTGAACTCCTTCAGAAACTGCAACTATAACTGAATCATATTCCTCATGGAGTTTCTTAACATCATTTATAAATTTTTCAACGCTGAAATCTGTTTCAGGGAGATATATAAGATGAGGAGCTGTTTCACCGTTAGCTTTAAGCATACAGGTTGAAGCGGTAAGCCAGCCGGCATGTCTGCCCATTATTTCAACAACAGTTACTGATTTGAGATTATATACAGCACTGTCACGGATAATTTCAAGCATTGTTACAGCAAGATATTTTGCAGCAGAACCAAATCCCGGGGTATGGTCTGTATATTCAAGGTCGTTGTCAATGGTTTTCGGAACACCAATTATTCTGATATCCTCATTGTATTTTTTCATATATTCAGAAAGCTTGCTTACGGTATCCATTGAATCGTTGCCGCCGATATAGATGAATATGCCTATATCATTTTTTTTGAAGCATTCAGTAATTTTTTCATATACGCTGATATCTTCAGACATTTCAGGAAGCTTGAAGCGGCATGAGCCGAGAACTGTTGAAGGAGTGGTTTTAAGGAGTTCTCTGTCATAATCGGTTTTAAGTATTTCGCCAAGGTCTATAAGTTCATTATTGAGAACACCTTCAATTCCGTTGGCAGAACCATATATTTTATTGATTTCGTCTGATTTGCAGGCGGCATTGAAAACACCGGCAAGAGATGCGTTTATGGCACACGTAGGGCCTCCGGACTGAGCTACTGCAATATTCATTTTTATAATCCTCCATTAATGTATTTAATTTTATGAAAACCGCCTGCATGGCGGAATGATATCAGCTGAAATTTTTGCCGTAACGGAAATTCACTGTATTTTTAAACGGGTCAAAAATGATATCCTGCGAACCGCTGCCGTATATACAGTATATTTTTTTATAGTAAACAGGGATAAATCCGCAGTTTTCAATTATATTTCTTTCTGCTTCATAATACGCCTGACATCTTTTTTCAGTACCATTTAAAACAGTGGATTTTTCAAGAAGATTATCAGTATCAGAACTGCTGTATCCGAAATTATTGTTTCCCGACCTGAAAATATTGAGAATATCATACGGATTATTATAATTAGCAGTAATTTCATATACAGCAAGCTGATAATCCTTTTCAGCGATACGGCGTTTATATTCTGAGAGTTCGACTTCTTCAACCCTTACATATATTCCAAGATTATCGAGCCAGCTGGCAGCAAGTTCATTCATATACACAGTATCAGCATATTCCGCAGTTGTCATAAGTGTAAGATTTGGGATATTTTCTGATTTATTAATATGTTCCAGAGCTTTTTGTTTATCATATACTGAAAGCATACTGTCATCAATGATTTTCCTGTAATATGAATCACCTGTCATCATGCATGGGGGAACAATTCCATATGCAGCCTGATAGCTGCTTATAAGCTTATCCTTGTATGAATTTCTGTCGAGGGAATATGTGAGGGCTTTTCTTATATTTTCATCTGACAGCTGTTCAGATTCGCAGTTCATTATGATGCCGAGAGTTTTATATGCAAATTCATTGACTGTGAATGAACGGCTTAAAATATTGTCATAATCGGATTTGCTTCCGGAAATAATACAGTCATAATTTCCGGTGCGGAAACTTTCATTTATATCCGCATCAGCTTTTTCAATAGTAAAATTTATGCTGTTCGGAACAATATCATGTTTTTCTGAACTGTTTGCGGAATTTCTTTTCATGAGTATAAAATTATCGCTTCCATACGGGTCATAGAACCATTGTTTTATATAGAATGAACCGTTTGATATTACAGACTTGTCATCAAGTCCGTATCTTGCATTTGTTGATTCAAAGAATTTCTGACTGCACGGCATGGCAGGAGAGGTGGACAAAAGTTCCATAAAACATGGATTTCTGTAGTCAAGTTCAAATACAACGGTGAGGTCATCAGGAGCATAAACGCCTAATTCCGTATATTCAAGCTGATTGTTTATTATTTTTGAAGCATTTTTTATGCATAAAAAGGTTTCCCTGTACGGCGACTGCATAACGGGATTAAAAATTCTCTGAAATGCGAATACAAAATCATCAGCAGTTACCGCATATGGTTCATTTACTCCATCATTCCAGAAACAGTCATCACGCAGAGTGAATGTATAGGTAAGGTTATCCTCTGATATTTCGCATGACTGAGCCGCTCCATAAGCAACAGCACCATTTTCATCTGTAGCAGTAAGACCTTCAAACATATTTTCTATAATGGTAAGGGAATTGCTGTCAGTGGCAAGCTGGGGGTCAAGGTTCTGCGGATTTTCGCTGAGAGCATAGCTAAATGAATAATTTCTTCCGTCAGACGGTTCATCTCCGCAGGCGGTCATTGTAAAAAGAAATACAGCAGAAACAATAAATGCAAGAATTTTCCGCATACTTTAACTCCTTTACTATAAATTCAATTTATTTTAACAT
Organism: Ruminococcus sp. UBA5884; assembly: GCA_002431975.1. Lineage (GTDB taxonomy): Bacteria > Bacillota > Clostridia > Oscillospirales > Ruminococcaceae > UBA5884. The sequence continues at coordinate 65,141 of DJFA01000054.1, read as the reverse complement.
AAATTTTATGATTGAAAACAAGGGATTTTTCATACATCTGTAGGGGCGAACTGTGTTCGCCCGTTTGGGGTATGCTGTAAACCTATCGGGCGAACACAGTTCGCCCCTACAAATAACAATTATAAAATTGGCATTAAATAACACAGAATAAAAAAAATCTAAAATTCATGTTCTATGGCAAAACCTTTTTCAAGGCTTTTCTGACAGTCAATGATTCTCTGGTTTGAGCTGCCTCTGAATTTTAAGAGATAACTTTTTTTATCCTCCTCAAATCTGCCGTCAACTATGTAATCGCTTACTTCAAGCAGCTTCATATAATTATTTGAGCTGTCGGCATTTTCAAGAAGATATTCAAAAGTATATCCTGTATATGTAATTATATTATACCCTTTTTTCTTTAAAAATGATGCGATTTCGTATAAAGGTTCAGACTGACAGAATGGTTCACCGCCGCTGAATGTTACTCCGTCAAGCAGTGGATTTGCAAGAATCTGACGGATAAGATTTTCAGTAGTTTCAGTTTTTCCGCCATTAAAATCATGTGTCTGCGGATTATGACAGCCTTTGCAGCGATGCGGGCAGCCCTGAACAAATATAGTAAATCTGAGTCCGGGGCCGTCAACTATTGAGTCATTGGCGACTCCTGCAATTTTTATAATCATAAATGTTTTACTCTGTCACGGACTTCAGCACGTTTTGCATTGTTGAAGCGGTCAAGAGTTCCTACAAGATAGCCGGTAATTCTTCTTATTCTTTCAAACGGCACGCCGTCAGCCTCAGTTCTTCCGCACATAGGGCAGGTATCGCCGATTATTCCGGTAAATCCGCATACAGGGTCACGGTCAACAGGGTGATTTATAGAGCCGTATCCTATACCTGATTCCTTCATGCATTTTATAATTTTCTCGAATGCCTCAACATTGTTCACAGGGTCGCCGTCAAGTTCAACATAGCTGATATGACCGCCGTTTGTAAGTGCATGATAAGGAGCTTCAATTTTTATTTTTTCAAATGCACTTATAGGATAATATACAGGTACATGGAATGAATTGGTATAATATTCTCTGTCGGTAACACCTTTTATTATACCGAATTTTTCAGCGTCCATTTTAACAAATCTTCCTGAAAGACCTTCGGCAGGAGTAGCAAGCAGCGAGAAATTAAGACCTGTTTTTTCGCATTCCTCATCAACTCTTTTTCTCATTCTTGTAACTATTTCAAGACCGAGTTTTCTTGCTTCTTCGCTTTCGCCGTGATGATATCCGGTAAGAGCTTTAAGAGTTTCAGCAAGACCTATGAAACCTACTGAAAGAGTACCATGTTTGAGAACTTCGCCTACTCTGTCATCAATGCTGAGCTTGTCAGAATCAATCCATACGCCCTGCCCCATAAGAAACGGGAAATTTCTTACACGTTTCTGAGCCTGTATATTATATCTGTGCATAAGCTGTTCAATAGTCAGATTCATGTAATAATCAAGGGATTCAAAAAATTTATCAATATCATGATTTGCTTTTATAGCAAGTCTTGGGAGATTTATTGAAGTAAAGCTTAAATTTCCTCTGCCTGATACGATTTCTCTTGAAGGGTCATAAACGTTGCCGATAACTCTTGTGCGGCAGCCCATATATGCGACTTCTGTATTGTAATCTCCTTTTTTATAGTAAGGAAGATTGAAAGGAGCATCAATAAATGAAAAGTTCGGGAAAAGTCTTTTTGCTGAAACACGGCAGGCAAGTCTGAAAAGGTCATAGTTCGGGTCATCTTCATTATAGTTGATACCCTCTTTTATTTTGAATATATGTATAGGGAATATCGGAGTTTCGCCGTTTCCAAGACCGGCTTCATTTGCAAGGAGTATATTTTTTATAACCATTCTGCCTTCTGCGGAGGTATCAGTACCATAATTTATTGAGCTGAAAGGAGTCTGAGCACCTGCACGGCTGTTCATGGTATTAAGGTTATGTATAAGAGCCTCCATAGCCTGATATGTTGCCCTGTCAGTTTCTTTCACAGTATTTTTAACAGCGAATTTCTGAATTTTTTCAGCGGTTGCGGCATCAGTTATCTGACAGAGTTTTTCAAATTCATATTTCTGATAATCATTGTCATTTGAAAGAACAGGCACAAGACCGGTTTCATTTTTTATCTGACTGAGTATTTCAGCAGCTTTTTCCTGATAATCCTCCATATCGAGTTCAAAGCTGAAACAGCGGGCGATATTCTGGGAATATCTTTTTATATATGTTTTTCTTACTCCATCAGCCATTGCATAGTCAAAGTTAGGAATACTCTGACCGCCATGCTGGTCGTTCTGGTTTGACTGTATGGCAATGCAGGCGAGTGCTGAATAGCTTGCTATGTCATTAGGTTCACGCAGAAATCCGTGACCTGTTGAAAAACCATTTTTAAAGAGTTTTACAAGGTCTATCTGACAGCAGGTAGTAGTAAGAGTAAGAAAATCAAGGTCATGTATATGTATATCTCCCTGAGAATGAGCCTTTGCGTGTTTGGAATCAAGAACATACAGTTCATAAAATTCCTTTGCACTTACAGAACCATATTTAAGCATTGTACCCATAGCGGTATCGCCGTCAATATTGGCATTTTCACGTTTTATATCGCTGTCCTTTGCAGATTTGAAGGTAAGGTCTTTGAAAACTCTCATAAGATTGGTTTTCATTTCTCTTGAACGAGTTCTTTCATATCTGTAGAGGATATAGGCTTTTGCGGTCTGTACATGACCTTCATCAATAAGAACCTTTTCCACTGCGTCCTGAATCTGTTCAACGGTCGGAAGTCTGTCTGGATATTTGATTTCTATGACTTCGCAGGCTTTTGAAGCAAGATGCATTGATTCATTATAATCCTGACCGCCTACTGACTGAGCAGCTCTGAAGATAGCATTAGCGATTTTTTCGGTATTGAAGGGAACTTTTCTGCCATCTCTTTTAATAATTTGTGTAATCATATTATTCAGCTCCGTAACACTACATATTGTGGTCAAAAGACCGCTAACATATAGTATATAGTATATAGTTCATAGTGTCAACTTGAAATATGAACAATTTGGACTGCTGATAATTGTATATATTGCACAAACGTGCGGTAACATGGAAGTTTGAAGCATATGTTAATTAACGCTAATTCGACAACAAAATTTTATAATTGAAAATATGGGTTTCCCTTATAATTTTGTAGGGGCGAACTGTGTTCGCCCGCCTGAAAAATTCGGTAAACCTGACAGGCAAACGCAATTCACATCTACAGACGGGATTTAATACAACGCAAATTCGATTGTTATTTTCTATTATTCATTTATTTGAAATTCAGATTCGTTTTGTAGGGGCGACCATTGGTCGCCCGATTAAATTCAACATAGCATTAATGGTTATCTATTATGGTTTGCTGAAAAAACAACGGGCGAACACAGTTCGCCCCTACATAAACAATCCATCGAATTTATTTTGCAGGTGCAGCCGACTGACAGCATAAAATCAAGCCAACTGCATAAAGCAATCGGCTTTGATAATTTTATAACAATTACTGATTAAAAGTATGAATTGAACTTATCCTCAGCAGTGCTGTTGTCAGGGCTTACTATAAGGCATACATAATCGCCTTTTGTAATTACCTTGCATTTTGTAAGCTTATCATATTCATCAGGAGCATACTGTTCAAAATCGTTTTTACGTTTTTCAAGGTATGCGTTAAGAGCGTTTTCAAGGTCATCAACAGTATCATCAGATGAAGCCTTGAAGATAACTATTTCATCAGCAGAAGCAGCAGTTGCTGAAAGGCTTGCATATTCGCTGTACCAGTCTTTTTCAACTGAATAGTGGTAAGCGGTTACATCATCATCATCTTCACCGGCAGTGAGTTCTTCAAACTGAACGCCGCTGTCAGCGATACCCTGAACCATATCAGAAACGCTTGCAGATGATTCAGTATTTCCGCCTCCTGAACAGGCAGTGAGGAGCATAGTCATTATTACGCCAAGACATACGATTATTTTTTTAAGATTTTTCATTTGATATCTGTCCTTTCTTTTATCTTATGAAACAGTGTGGGAGAGAATATAACTGAGTATATCCTCATAGACTGCTTTTGATATATGGATTCCGTCAGATGTGACATCAGACGGCAGACAGCCGTTGCTGCCTTTGAGATAACTGTTTACATCAAGATAATAGATATTTTTTTCATCGGCAAGTGAAAGCAGGCTGCTGTTGAAGTCGTCTATCTGGGAATTGAGGATTTTGCCGTCAGCAGCACTTGCCTTTGCTTCACGTTCAGCACTTACCGGAGTAACCGACATAAGATATATGTTGACGGACGGAAGCGAGGTTTTTACATTGTCTATAAAAGTACCTATTTCAGATGTCATATCATTATTTATATCCCATGCAACGCCGTTCATTCCCATCATTATATAAAGATTTTCAGGTTTTGCATAAAGGACTGCTGAAAGAGCGGTTACAGAACCGTAATATGTCTGTATTGCATTGGTATTGAGCTGATACGGATTAAGACCAACGCTTGCAAATACCTGATTTTCAGGAAGAAATCCATATGCTGAAAAGCCTTCCATTATTGAATCTCCGACAAAGGCACAACTGTCAAGGTATGAACTGTCCTTTGCAGATGATGCAGGCACGGGATTTGATGGTATGGAAGTTTCTGAAACTAAAAAAGATGTTTCGGCAGGAGCAGATGATGTCTGACCTGTTTCAGTATCTGATGCGGAGGTTTCCGGAACGGAAGTCACAGCTACAGAAGTTTCCGGAACAGATGTCACAGTTGTGATTTCTGTTTCAGTTTCTGAAAAAACGGAAGTTTCTGTATAGGAAGATTCTGTTGCCAGACCGGTCTGGATTTCTGATTCTGCTGTATTTTTCGGATATCGTCCTTCGGAAAGCCGCCAGTCTGTACTGAGCTGTACAGCGGATTCTGACGGAGTTTCCTCTTTGCATTCCAATGAATTTACATTGCTGTTGAGCGATGTAATCATTGTCATAATTCCAAGAACACTGCAAAGCAGTGTTTTATTCAGATTGAAGTCCATCATAAAAAATCAGTTATTCTGCAACGTGAGTCAGAATATATTCAACCACCTTTACATATGTATTTTTATCAAAATGCATACCATCAGTTGAAACATCGGAAGGGAGCTTGCCGTTTGAATCTACAAGAGCAGAATTTACATCTATATAATGCACACCTTTCTGGTTTGCAAGGTCGAGGAGCTGTGCATTATAGTCATTGATATCAGAGTTAAGGATTTTTCCCTCTTCAACTGTCGGTTTGAGTTCACGTTCTGCTGTAACGGGAGGGATTGACATGATATAAATTGAAGCAGACGGCAGAGATGACTGTACATCGTCAATGAACTGGCTGTAGTCGGCAATCATTTTGGAATCATCTATCCAGCCCATGCCGTTGCTGCCGAGCATAACATATATATTTTTCGGATTTGCGGATTTGAGAGCATCAATTACCAGTACATTGCCATAAAATGTATCAAGAGGAGTATTGTTTATAAGGTCAATTCTCATACTTGTCTTTGCGAATACATTTTTTTCTGAAACAAAGCCGTATCCTGAAAATCCTGTTGAGATTGAGTCGCCTACAAATACGCAGTCGCTGAGATAGCTGTCATCTTTTCTGTCGGACTGTGCAACAGGATTGGAAACATCTGCATTTACGGCAGATGATTCATCAGAGTTTTCAGAATCCTGATTTTCATCTGAAGAAGTATCGTCTGAAGAAGAATCTTCCTGATTGTCAGAAGAATTTTCATCTGCATTCTGAGATGAATCTGCATTGCTGTCAGCAGAGCCGTCAGAATTTTCAGATATTATGCCATCTGAAGAATTATCAGCGGAGCTGTCCTTTGAATCTGAAACATTGCTGTTCATGACAGGTTTAGCGGAAGTATCCTGAATTTTGTTTTTCATGCCGTTGACATAGGCAATGAAGCAGAGAATAAAACTCAGAAGAAAACTGAGGAAAATTATTGAAAATCTGAATTTAAGGCGGCGTTTGACTTTTGCTTTTGATTTTTGTGCCATTGCTGTCTTTCCCCCTTTTAATATGATAATATGATAAATTTTTTACTGTCCAGTATAATATTATACATTAATGACATGATTTTTTCAAGTTATTTTTTCATTTTTAACTGAAATGCAATTAAATTTAGATAATTGTTGCAATGAATTCAATTATATAGTATAATAATTATTAAATATGAGAAAAAACTATTCATATGAAAGCTTGTATAATTTTTTTTAAGTCTGGAGGATAAATATGTGCGGATATGTTGGATTTACAAACTGCATTGACAATTCAAATGCAGTGCTTGGAAAGATGATGGACAGAATAAAGCACAGAGGCCCTGATGCAGAGGGTAAATATATTGATGAAGGAATAGCCCTCGGTCACAGAAGACTCAGTATCATTGATATTTCATCTCAGGGCGACCAGCCTCTTTACAATGAGGACGGCTCAAAGGTGCTTGTATTCAACGGAGAGATATATAATTTTCAGGGAATACGTGAAAAACTCGTTGCCGCAGGTCATAAATTCACTACAAAGACTGATTCAGAGGTACTGCTTCACGGCTATGAGGAATACGGCAAAAAACTCCTTGGAATGCTCAGAGGAATGTTTTCATTTATAATATGGGATAAAAAGAAAAAAGAGGTTTTCGGAGCGAGGGATTTCTTCGGCATCAAACCTCTTTATTATGCGTTTATGGGTGAAACATTCATGTTTGGTTCTGAAATAAAGAGTTTTCTTGAACATCCGCATTTCAAAAAGGAACTTAATGAATCAGCCCTTGAAAATTATCTGACATTCCAGTATTCTCCTACAGAAGAAACATTCTTTAAAAATGTCTATAAACTGCCGGCAGCACACTGTTTCACATATAAAAACGGCGAATTTAAAAAAGAACGTTTCTGGGATATAAAATTTGAAGCAGATGATTCAAAGAATCTTGATTACTGGGTAAATGCCATTTCAGATACATTCCATGATTCAGTAAAGGCTCATAAAATTGCCGATGTTGAAGTAGGAAGCTTCCTTTCAAGCGGAGTCGATTCAAGCTATGTTGCAGCTATTGCAGATGTTGACAAAACATTTACCGTAGGATTCGGAAAAGATGAAAAATATAACGAAATAGGCTGGGCAAAGGGATTTTCAGAGGCTATAGGCAAGGAAAACTACAGCAAGGTAATAGCTCCTGATGAATACTGGGGAATGCTTTCAAAAATTCAGTATCATATGGACGAACCGCTTGCAGACCCTGCATCAATAGCTCTTTTCTTTGTATGTCAGATAGCATCTGAAAAACTCAAGGTAGTACTTTCAGGAGAAGGTGCTGATGAGATATTCGGAGGATATAACGTATACAGTGAACCGAATGGTACTGCATATGACAGACTCCCGAAAGGTCTTAAACGTGCAATAGGTCATATATGCGAACAGCTTCCGGCTCATAAGGGAGTCAATTTCTTTGTAAGAAAAGGCAAAGACCTTGAAGAAAGATTTATCGGCAATGCATATATGTTTACTCCTCAGGAGAGAAAATCTCTGCTTAAAATAAAGACAAATGCTCCTGACCCGACTGTTATAACAAAGCCTTTCTATGACAAGGTAAAGGATAAGGACGATGTTACAAAAATGCAGTATCTTGACCTTCATCTCTGGATGACAGGTGATATTCTCCTTAAAGCCGATAAAATGAGTATGGCTCATTCTCTTGAACTCAGAGTTCCTTTCCTTGACAGAAAAGTAATGGAACTCGCTGAAAAAATCCCTTGTAAATACAGAGTTACAAGAGATGAAATAACTGACGAAAATACAAAATACATTACAAAATATGCAATGCGTCTTGCAGCCAAAAAGGATACTCCTCCGCAGACTGCAAAGACTGCCGCAAAGAAAAAACTCGGTTT